>JBLFXO010000078.1:0-12396 GCA_047609865.1 Arenicella sp. | reverse complement strand
TTGTCCTTCAAGAGGCATTAATAATGTACCACCCGAATCTGCACCCGGCATTGAAGCTCCACCCAGCGCCTGTTGATCTGCTGCTATTGAATTGTCTCCCCTAGCATTTCTTGACTGTTCCTTCTTGTTTTTCATGTCTGAGCCCGTACTAAATGATACCATAGGAGTTTCTACATCATCCATCATTACTTCAGATTCTTCTAAATACACGGCATTGTTTGCATCCATATCATAAAGACCGCCATCCTTATATCTGTTATAATACCCATAGTAATAGGTGTTATATCCATGATAATTTAAGACTGGGAAATAGCGATTTGGTGCATATACATAGTTGTTCCAATTTGAATGAATGTTAGAACCATATGCAGCTGTCATTCCTATTCCAGAACCCCACATTTGATTACCGTAATAACTGTTATATACATTCATATAGAATGAATTTGGTGTATACAATTCATCTAAACTTGCATCATAAAGAGTAGCCAATAACTCAGCCATTTCCTTCTCACCCTTTGCATTCTTAATGGTCATAGTCCATTCCTCATCTGCGCCTGGCAAGAGTTTATCTCTGAATACAGAAAACTCAAGATCTAATCTCTTGTTAGTATACGGAACTGTGAATGTCACAGAGCGACCATGTTTTCTATTCTTTTGAACCGTTGAGAAATGTACTGTAAAGTTTCCTCTATGAATTTCCTCAACGTCATAATCAAATTGACGCTGCTCATTACTCATCACAAAGCTGCCAGATTCAACAATTTTATTTTTAATCTCAACATCAAAGAATACGGTAAGGTCTTTTTCTTTAGATCCTAAAAGGATTGAAACTTTTTCTCCTGGTTCTGCTAAACTCTTTAGTTCTTTGATCCAAAGAACTTGATTGTTTGCAGGAGTTTTTGAAGATGGTTTGAACAAAGTAAAGAAAGCGACATCTTTAACTTCAATTCCATTTTTGTCATTAGCTACTGACTCGTATTTATAAGTTCCGGGTGCCCAATTTTTGTAATTGGGGATTGCGATACTGTCAGATTTCGAAGTATTAAAATTAGTCTTAAACACCTGTTTATCCACTTTCCATTTTTGCAGATTATTTTCGTCAGCATATACTTTATGAGGGAAAATCGCTTTGAATTCTTTTTCAGTCAAACTTGGATAATCAGGTTGTTCCCAATATCTATTATAAAGAACCTTGTCAGGTGCGTCCAGTTTAGAAATCTTAATAGTTCCAGTTGCATCTATCGGCTGACCATTTAGATTATTAGTTGACATTCTAATGAAAAATGGATTATCTCCGTTTTGCTCTGCTTGAAAATTGTTCCCTAAAACGAGTGATTGATATCCAACAATTACTCTTGTAGAAGTGGCGTGTGTTTCGCCATTGATATCCGTAATGTCAGCAGTTAAAGTATAAGTAAATTGCGGCAAGTTTTTAGGGCTCTTCGTCAAGTCTGGAATGGCCGTAAAGTCAATTTTAAATTCTCCGTTGTCATCTGTAGTTGTTTCTCCATTCAAAACTTCTTTTGGCTCCTCAATTGGTCTCCAATACCACCAGTACCAAGAGTTTCCGTAAGAAGTTGTTCGTGTTACTCTATATTTAACTTCAGCCCCATCAATATAATTACCTGCGAAGGCCTGTGCGAATCCAGTCACATTAATTTCATCATTTAATTGAAACTCTCCCTCAACAGGATTGAATTCAGCTGTGAATTTTGGTCGCTTATATTCTTCTACTCTGAAATATTTAGTGTGGTTAGATTCCTGAATCCTCATTTGGCCAGTTAGCACTCCAAAGGGCGCTGCGAATTCTCCTTGAAAAGATCCAAACTCATTAGTTTTCACTTCTTGTTTTCCAATTTCTTGGCTGTTGACATCATAGAAATAGACGGTAGTAGAATAATTCGTTTTCAACTCTCGCTTTTCACCAGTGTATGTCATTATTATTCCTTTAAAATGAACAGTTTGCCCAGGGCGATAAATACTTCTATCAGTAAAGAGTTGTGTTACGTTTCTTGTATTAATTCCTCTATTATAATTGTAAGCATACATTCTATCAGAAGGAGAATACACTTCATTATTATGACTCACTTTGATGAAATAGTTGTAATAGTCTTTATTTGGTTTGAAGCTAAATTGGCCTTCTTCATCAGTAGTGTAATTTCCTAATGTTCTATGCTCATAAACCCTCAAAGCATAATTATACTTTTCATAGGTCACAGATGTTTTGGCTCCAACCAATGCCTTACCGCTAGTTCTGTCAGTTACTAGGACTGTAGGGTCCCCTTGCTGGCTTCTTGTTTGATAGGTGATATTACTCACCCAAAAAGGTAGATAGGTGTATGCTTGTTGTTCAGTTGAAAATGTTTCAGAAGAGCTCACAATCAAAAAGTAGAATCCGTTTTCTAGCTCAGGCATTAACATCTCTGTTGAGTGATTTTGATAATCTCCTGGATCAGTCAAATCAATGTTTCCTGATTCCACAGCTTTTACTTTGCCAAAATCTTTTGCGATATTTTGAGAATAATGTTTGCCAGCGTTGAATTTCTTGTAATCGTAAGGAATGACTTTATAGTAAAGTTTATCTACGTTTTTATATTGCAGATAAAAGAGAGACTTTTCGTTAGTGCTTATTGCAGATTCACCTCTAACATTTAAGACCTTTTGTCCTATTACATTTTGCAAGGCTGCACATTGCCTTGCACCGTGCGAATCAGGATATTGATTGATGGTTTTTTTACATATTTCAATTGCAACTTTATTTTCCCACCTCTGCGTTGTATCTCCCTTAAAGCTATATGTTCCGGCCTTCTGACTGTGCACTACAGCCATTTCATACCATGCCTCTGAACTGAACGGCTTGTTTTGGTACGATTGCGCGAGTCTTTCCAGACCGTCATAATAAAGGTCAGATCCATTTTTAATTGCACCGGCAGTGGATACGTATTTAAGTCTTTCTAATTCGATCGCAAAAAGTGCGTTCTCATTGTGATTTGCTTGATGAAACTTTGTCAATTCATAAAGAATTCTGATCGCATAAAAGTCTGTGTTCAAAGAGTCAGCAGTTGCTATTTTTGCTGCGTTCATGAAAGAAGTATTTGCTCCTATAAATCTTGCATCTTGAATAACAAAAGTTTCTGCTGGTCCAGGCACATGAAAATCATTTGATTTAAAAAAGTCAAGAGCTCTATGCGCTAAGAAATCGAACAAAGTCGGTCTCATCAAAGAGGTTTCTTTCGTTGTAGTGTGTGAAGCAATTTCTTGGAAATTTTGAATTGGAGCAAGTTTTGACTCATTTGAATTACCAAGGGAAAGTAAATAATGATTTCGGACTTTCTTTGCAATCCGTTTCAAATCCCATGTTCTAATGTCTTTCAAATCAACCTCTAATACATTTGTTCTATCCTGAAATTTCCACGTATTCGAATTATAATAACCCCAATAAACCTCAGCAGTTAAAGAATGTAGGATCTCTTTTGAAGGAGAAGGTGCCGTGAGTATTAGAGAATCAAGCCTACTAATTCCCAAGACGTAGTCATCCTCTTCTAAGTAAGCATTGTATTTAAGTTCATAAAGTACCGATTTGATGACTTGATTATGATTCTCATTTTTAGTTCCGAGACTGAAAATGGAATTGACCTCATTAAGGGCCATTCTGTACAATCCTTTTTTCTCTAAGGAATCTACTTTACTCCATTTCACTTCAAATTCGGTAACTTGAGAAAAGCTAATTGTGCTTAGAACTAAACAAGTTAATAGGCTAATAAATACGGTAAGTTTCATATTGTCTTATTTCTTATGACTAATGTACACATTAGGCTTAGAAAAGTTCAATGAAGTTTATGCTCGGTATTTTGTTAATTAAAAAAGTGGAATAACTCAACCGAAGATGTAAATTCGCCGTCTTATTAATAGAATGACCATTGAAACTCTAGATATCGACACTCAAAGCTTACCTGTCTCAATAAATGATTTGAGGGATAAGTTTTATGATGGCCTACAGCTTGAGTTAGATGAATTCACGGCATTAAATAACTATGATCGTTATCGTCTTTTCTATTTAGACACTGCTGGTTCTGGTCAAGAATTTGACAAGAGATATCTTGAATTACAGGCTAAAGCGAATTTAGTGTCCTACCTAGATTTCCTAGACTTTGACAAAATCGCATAAAAAAACCCTGATCTCGATTGAATCAAGACCAGGGTTAATTTTTATAAATTTCTGATTACTTAGTAACCACCATTCTTTTTGTAATTTGCTTTTCACCTATTGTGAAAGTGTAGAAGTAAATTCCTTCAGCAAAATCTGTTGAATTTAAGTTGATAGAATGTTTTCCTGCAACTTGGTTTCCCTGATTAATTTCTTTAACAACTTTCCCTGCCGCATCAACAAACTCAATAGAAACATTTGAAGCATTCTCTAAAGAGTAATTAATGATAGATGTATTATCAAAAGGATTTGGCTTATTTTGACCAATTGTGAAATCATCTTTTTCAGAAGCATCAATAGTAAGGGTTTCATCTAAATTCAAGATGACATAAGGCTCATCACCAGACCAGTACCACATTTGATCTCCACCAAAAAAGAAAGATCCAGAAAAATCAGCATCAACAATTGAAGCTTGATACCAAAGTGTGTTTCCACCATAAACTTCAAATGAAATAGAGTAAATGTTATCAGCTTCAAGTAACACTGGAGTGTCCCCATTGATATTATCCGCTTGATGAAGATTAAACGTATGCCATGCACCAGTCATAGAAGGCACAAGTATAAATTCATAAGAACCTACATATGAATCCGTAGTTCTGTTATCAACATAAATAGTGAATGGGATGTCAAAATCAGTTGCTGCTGAAGTTCCACCACTAGGTAGTAGATATAAATCTACACCATGAAGAGAAACATCTGTACTTGGAATAAAGTAAGACCCAGTTCGAGAAGTTTCTGTGTAACTAGAAATACTCTCAATTGCTGTATATTCATAGTTAACATGACCCCATGAATTTTCAGTAATCTTCAACGTTCTCATTAATGTATCATTTGCTAATACATCATCTGTTTCGGTATAAGTTACCACTGAACTAATTGTATAGTCTCCGTCAGCATAAGCTGAAAGGTCAATTGCAGTATTGAAAGTAAGCGTATCAGTTTCACCACTATTTAATGAACCAATTGAGAATACACCACCTGTAACAGGGCCATCAACAACTGCCATTGAAGCATCAAAAACAGTAACCTCTATTTGAGCATTAGTTGGTGCGCCAACACCTAAATTTGAAACTAAACAAGATACAGTTAGAGTTCCCGCTTGACTAGCAGGAATACTAGTATACTCATAATCAATATTTACATCAGCTAACCACATTTCTTGATTTGAAATGTCAAAAGCAGGTAAGTCACTAATCACTATATTATCGACACCCATGTAGTAGTGAGAACTCACTTGTCCGGCTCCATTAGCATCAACTCCAAGCCAGTTGAATTTAATTTTAACATCATTATTATTTCCTGGTACAGGATCTAAATAAGGAGTTAGAACTAATTCGTACTCAATTGGAGCAGCAATATCATTCGATTGATCATTTGCAGTCATTCCTAAACTAAAAGGAATATCAGCTGACCAACTTAACCCGTCATCATTTGAAACGTTGAATGACCAAGGTTCTTGATTACAACAAAACATAGCATTCAAATCAAAAGCAATAATTGCTCCCGTATTCGCTCCTAAATCAATTGTTGGTGATGTGATTGAACCATCAACCGTGGTTGTTGCGAAGTTTCCAGCTCCCTCATCTCCAATTGGAGTTTGAGAATCCCAATAAAGGTGTTGTCCAGTCATTTGCATTCCGTAACCATTTGAACCAGTAGTTTGAGTAGCAAACGTCCAGTATGCAGCTTCGGGACCAGAAGCAACCCATAAGCCGTTATCAGTAGAAGTCAATCCTGTTCCGTTAAAATTCTCAGACCATAAAACTGCTCTGTCAGTTGCGACATTCGCAGCTGGTCTGTATTCAGTAATAGGACCTGAATAAGTCTTAGCTTGATGTTTTCCAAAGTTATACGTGTCGTAGTTTTGCTGAGCGTTAGCAGCAATTCCAATGCATAACAGAGAAGCCGTTAAGTATACTTTTCTCATTTTTCGTTGATTTATAAAAATTAGTAAGCCCTAAAGATATTAAAAAATGCTGTTAGCTCATAAAAACCAAGGTTTTCATCTATTTAAATGTAGTTGTGGTTGATTTACCGTGATAAACGGCCTTCAATCGGCATCTTTAAAGGCGGGAAAGCGCGTATTGATGTCTTCAATCACCCCTTTTTTGAGTGTTAAGATTTTCACCTCCTCTACTTTTTCTGTGCATTGGTGTTGAATTTGACCCCAAGGGTCCACGCACATGGAGTCTCCCGAATAAGAGATATCGTTTCCGTCTTGACCTACTCTATTAACCCCAATACAATAAGCTTGATTTTCAATTGCTCTAGAAACCAATAGGTTTTTCCAAACCATATTTCTCTTTTCAGGCCAATTAGCAGGATAAAAAACTAAGTCATATTCAGTACCATTCTCGAGGGATTTGTTTCTTGAAAATACCGGGAATCTCAGATCGTAACAAACTTGAAGTAGGATATTCCATCCTTTAATGTTTACTATTTGTCTGTTATCACCTGCTGTGAAATGGTCATTTTCATTGGCCATCCTGAAGAGATGTCTCTTGTCATAATGGGCAATGACGCCCTTAGAATTAACAACAACTAAACGATTATAGAATTTGTTTTCTTCTTCGATAATAAGTGTTGCAGCCAAAGTTGAATCTAATTCCTCGGCTTTTCGCTGGAGCCATAAACTAGACCGACCATCCATCTTTTCAGCCAGTTCAGTTGTCTTCATGCTAAATGAAGTATTGAACATTTCTGGCAGTATGATCAAATCAGTTTCTCCTTTTTTGATGGATTTCAAATGTTTGTCAAAGTGATCTAAATTGGCAGACTTATCTTCCCAAAATTGTTTTGACTGTATGATGGCAACTCTTAAATCAGACATAACTTCTCAATTGCTGCGTTCAAGGTTTGATCTTCTTTGGCAAAACAAAACCTGATGACTTTATTGTCTGTTTTCTTTTGATAGAAAACGGAGACAGGGATAGTTGCAACCTTATGCTCTATGGTCAATCTTTTCGTGAACTCAATATCACTTTCAGCTGAAATGCCGGAATAATCGAAAAGACAAAAGTAAGTTCCTTCACTTGCCAAAGATTTGAATTTTGTTTGCTTCATTCCGTCAAGGAATAACTTTCTCTTTTCAGAATAAAACGGTTGAACCAATTGCCAAGAATCTCCACTTGACATATAGTTTGCCAAGGCCGCTTGCATTGTGTTGTTCACACAAAACACATTGAATTGATGCATTTTTCTCAGCTCAGCTGTCATTTGAGGTGGAGCAATAGTATAACCTAACTTCCACCCGGTCACATGAAAAGTCTTTCCGAAACTATATGTCACAAAACTTTTAGCACTAAGTATTTCACTTTTTAAGACCGTTTGATGCTCACCATTATATTGAATGTGTTCATAAACCTCATCACTAATTACGTAAATATTTGGATGATCTAAAACGATCTCTTCTAGTTCTTTTATATCCTTATTTGTCCAAACAGTCCCCGCTGGATTATGAGGGTTATTGACAATAATCATTTTGGTTTTCGCCGAAATTGATTCTCGAACCTCCTCCCAATTGATATTATAAGTTGGGAATTCTAATTCTAAATGAATTGGGATTCCGCCATGAAGTCTTATGGAAGGATCATAACAATCATATGCCGGATCAAAAAGAATTACCTCATCTCCCAATGAAATTGAAGCGGCAATTGCCGAATAAATTCCTTGAGTCGCACCAGCTGATATTGTTATTTCAGAATCTGGACTAACATTAATTCCATGTTGAACGAATATCTTTCCAGCAATAGCTTCTCTGAGATCTAATCTGCCTGGCATGGGAGCGTATTGCACTTGCTCATCATCCAATGCCTTTTTGACCAAATCTTTTAGTCTTTCATCAATTTTGAAATTAGGAAAACCTTGAGATAAGTTTATTGCTCCATGCTCATTTGCGAGCCCAGACATGACACTAAAAATGGTAGTTCCTATGTCAGGTAATTTTGATTCCATTATCTTTTCATCCCAAGTATACTAAATAATCCTCGAGTTAATTCTTTAATTAAAGTATCCGAATTTGAAGAGCCTGAAGAAGACGGTCTGGTTTTGCTTCTAGATGTCGTTTTCCTTTTAGGAGTTTTTGTTGTCTTTCTTGGTTTTGGCTTATTTTTTCGTACACTCTTCTCGTAAGCTTTCTTTTCTTTTTCTCGTTTGAACCTAACTTCTTCTTGTCGTTCCTCTTCTTTGGCGGCCCTAATCTTACCTCCTAAAATTTCATAGGCGCTTTCACGATCAATATTCTCTGCATATCTATCTGCCAAGGTAGATTGACTTACCAGTTTTGTGACCTCCTGAGGTGACAAAATATCCATTCTGGTAACTGGCGCTCTCATCAAAGTTGCCGCTAAGGGAGTTGGAATTCCTTTTTCACTTAAGGCAGTAATCAATGCTTCCCCAATTCCCAATTGTGTTATGAGCTCATCTGTCTCGTAATAATCCGTCAGCGGATAATTTTCTGCAGTCTTCTTAATGGTTTTTCTGTCTTTCGCAGTGAATGCCCTTAGAGCATGTTGCACTTTCAACCCAAGCTGACTCAAAACTTCATCAGGAATATCAGTTGGTAGCTGGGTGCAAAAGAAAACTCCTACACCCTTTGATCTTATTAACTTAATTATGACTTCTATTTGATCAAGCAATTCATTCGTTGCTTCTTTAAAAACCAGGTGTGCTTCATCAATGAATAAACAAAGTTTAGGTTTGTCTGAATCTCCTACCTCTGGTAACAATTCATAAAGCTCTGCAAGTAGACCCAGCATGAAAGTTGAAAATAATTTTGGCTTGTTTTGGATGTCAGAAAGCCTAATAATTGAAACTTGTCCGTGACCTTTTGAGTTCGTGAAGATAAAATCGTTTACATCAAATGATTTCTCACCAAAGAACTTCTCAGCACCTTGTTGCTCCAGTTCAATCACCTTTCGCATTATTGTGCTCACCGAAGAACTTGATATCTGACCATACTCTTCAGAAATACCTTCTTTGCCTTCGTTGTTAATGTACTGTAGCGTTTTTCTTAAGTCTTTTAAATCCAAAAGAGCAATGTTTTCATCATCACAGTACTTGAATATGATGGATAAAATTCCTTCTTGAGTTTCATTTAAGGAGAGGATCTTCGACATTAAAGTCGGCCCAAACTCGGATACAGTTGCTCTCAACCTAACACCGTTTTCATCTGAAATGGACATTAGTTCTACGAGCATCTGCATTGGATTGTACTCTACGCCAATTGCCTCTGAGCGCCATTTAATGTGATCGTTATTTTCTCCAGGCCTAGCTAAACCAGATAAATCTCCTTTGATATCCATTAAAACAGTAGGAATCCCGTTTAACGACATTTGCTCTGCCATTACTTGAAGGCTTTTGGTTTTTCCTGTACCAGTAGCTCCGGCAATTAAGCCGTGTCTATTCAAGGTTTTTAAAGGGATTTTCACTTGTAAGCCTTGAACTGGTTCCCCATCTAACATGGCTCCACCAAGCACTAAAGACTCACCTTTAAATGTGTAGCCTTCTTCAATATGTGATTTAAAATCAGATTGTTTACTCATAACAAATGTTGTATTCAAATTTAACAAATCACTATTAGTATGACTTTTATTTAGAATGATTCTAAATAATTGTTGTAGATATCAAAAGACTATCTAACTTTGCACACAAATAGATACGATTTGGCATTAAATGTAAAAAATATCAGGGCTGAATTCCCAATTTTATCGACTAAAGTCGGAAAATACCCCTTGGTTTATTTCGACAATGGCGCAACATCTGAAAAGCCGGCTGTTGTGATAGATAGAGTAACTCAATATTATGAGCATGAAAATGCTAATATTCACAGAGGAGTTCATCATTTGAGTCAGATTAGCACGGAGAACTACGAAGGTGCGCGCTCATCAATCCAAAAATTTATTGGAGCAAAACACGAGCATGAGATCATTTACACTTCAGGGACAACTGAAGGAATAAATTTAGTTGCTCAATGTTTTGGAGAACTATTAGAAGAAGGAGATGAGATCTTAATTACTGAGATGGAACATCATTCTAACATTGTGCCTTGGCAAATGTTAGCTCAGCGGAAAAATCTGACCTTAAAATATATTCCACTTTCAGAAAACGGAGAACTTGATCTTTCTGAATTGGATACACTTTTGACTTCAAAAACAAAGCTTGTTTCTTTCACTCATATTTCAAACTCATTAGGAACAATTAACCCTATTGAAGAATTGATTGAAAAGTCACATGCTGTAGGAGCTAAAGTTCTTATTGATGCAGCTCAGTCGCTACAGCATCTAAAGGTGGATGTTCAAAAACTAGATTGTGACTTCTTAGTTTTTTCAGGACATAAAGTATTTGGACCTACAGGAATTGGAATCTTGTATGGCAAAGAAGATTTACTGAATGAAATGCCTCCTTATAAAGGTGGTGGTGATATGATTAAAACTGTTAGTATGGAAGCAACAGTTTACAATGAGTTGCCTCATAAATTTGAAGCTGGAACACCGAACATTATTGGTGGCATAGCTTTAGGAACTGCAATTAATTGGCTGGATTCTCTTGATTATGCAGACATTCAAAGTCATGAGCACGAGCTATTAGTTTACGGTACAAGTGAATTGGAGAAAATTGATGGAGTAAAAATTTACGGGACATCAGAAAACAAAAGTGCTATTCTTTCCTTCTTAATTGATGGATTGCACCCATATGATATTGGAACCTTACTAAACCAGCAAGGAATAGCAGTTAGAACTGGACACCATTGTACGCAGCCCGTCATGGACTTTTTTGAAATTCCTGGAACAATTAGAGCTTCGTTCAGTTTCTACAATACAAAAGAAGAGATAGACATTTTCATTACTGCTTTGAAAAAGGCAATTCAGATGTTAAGATAGATGACACTAGACGAGAAAGAACAACAGCTAATTGATGATTTCGCCATTTATGATGATTGGATGGAGAAATATGAATATATCATTGAGTTAGGGAAAGACCTTCCATTGTTAGGAGAAGATGATAAAACTTCAGAAAGAGTTATCAAAGGATGTCAATCTATGGTTTGGATGAGTGCAGAACTCAAAGGAGATAAAATTGAATACAAGGCTGATGCAGATGCGATTATAGCTAAGGGCATAATTGCCATGTTAGTTTATGTTTTATCAGGTGAAAAACCACAAGACATCTTAGATGCTAAATTAAGGTTTATATCAGAGATTGGATTGCAAGAACACTTGTCTCCAACAAGATCAAACGGACTCGTTTCTATGCTGAAACAGATGAAGTTAGATGCATTAGCATTAAATATTAAAGGATGATAGTTTCAAAAGACGGAAGTATGGATAAGGAAGAAATCAGAGAAATGGAAGATCTGATTATAGCTGCATTGAAGGAAATTTTTGATCCAGAGATTCCAGTAGACATATTTGAACTTGGTCTCATTTATGAGGTAAAGATCAAACAAGGAGGAATTGTTGATATTGATATGACGTTAACGTCTCCTAACTGCCCGGTGGCTGAGAGCTTACCCGTGGATGTTAAGAACAAAGTTGAAACTGTTGAAGGTGTTGAAGAAGCAACGGTAAATATCGTTTTTGATCCGCCATGGGACAAAGACATGATGAGCGAAGAAGCTCAATTAGAGCTCGGTTTTTTATAAACAGTTCTTCTCTTTTCAAATTGAGGCTTGATTCTTGTCTAACCTTTTCTTTAATTTTACGTTTTAAGAATTATGAAACTGATAATCAGCACATTTGTACTCTTATTAGGAATTCTTAGCTATTCCCAAGACGCTACTGAAGTTGGACCGTTTTATGACGTTGGCGTCAATAACGAAATTGGCCACAGAGAAACTATTGAGCGCTCTTGGGGTCGTGAGGTAGTCGTTTATCTAGGTGTCATTACTTGGAGAAGCCCAAGCGGAAAAGAATTGGATATTAAAATTGTGACATCTTATCAGCAAATAACCAAAGCAAATGGATTCAATGATAGAAGCCTTATCGCCTTAGTTAAAACGAACCATACTCTAATTAAGACATATGACTTAGTAAAGCGTCAGAACTTGCCAATTAGAATTGCGGGAGAGATGTTGATCTACAAAGAAGGTGATAAAGAAGTAGAAAGCCCTCTACCAAGAAAGTTCTCTGAACGTTTCTGCGTAGAAGGCTTAACTTGTTTTTCTGAAATAAAGCTCTAATGCTTTATTA
>JBLFXO010000077.1:0-12543 GCA_047609865.1 Arenicella sp. | reverse complement strand
AACTGCTAAACCTACCGTCATGCATATATGGAGCGGTAAAAGCCAAATTTCTAAGCGAAGGTGTTTTGAACTTTCCGTCATCTACAGGATTGCCTGTAACTTCTCCTAAGCCTTTGTCTGTAAAAGTAGCATCCAAGCCATTATTGTGATAAATGTTGTCTGTCCATAAAGGGTTGAATTGATCCCCATGACAGTGAAAACAATCTCCTTTGGACTCATCCATAAAAAGAGCAAATCCTTCATAAGCTAATAGTTCGTTTGTTTCACTCCAGCCAGAGCTTCCTGTTGCGAAACTTGATGCGAGAAACTTATCAAAAGGAGAATCACCAGTAATTAATGTTCGTTCAAATTGTGCAATCGCTTTTGAAACCTTAACAGAGTCAATATCCCCAGATCCGAAAACTTGTTCAAATAAGAATTGATATTGTTGATCACCTGCAATCTTACTAACGGCATTTGGCCAAGTTTCATGCATTTCTACCGGGTTCGTAACTGGTCCAAAAGCTTGATCCTCAATTGATGTTGCTCGCCCATCCCAAAATAAGCCATTCTTCATCCAAGCTAAATTGAATATTGGCATTGCGTTTCTCCCTCCTGCGACACCATCAATCCCAACACTATATACTGAGGTGTCACTGAAAGATGTTGACGAGCCATGACAGCTGCCGCAAGACTGTGTGTTGTCTCCAGATAATCGAACATCATAAAATAGTAGCCTACCTAATTCAACACCTTCTTCTGTGGTGATGTTATCATTAGGATCATCTATTGGAGGTAAATAATTGGCAAATAGTTCTGGATATTCAAACACATAAGGAGTCGTGCCAACAACTTCTGGTTTAATATCTTTTCTACAGGATAACATCAGGGCAGAAAAAGAAATTACAACTATCAACCAATATTTCTTTTGTTTCAACACTTCTTCAAAAATAAGGAATATAAAGTCAAACTCATATGACTTGAATCATAAACGCTCATCCAAGAGACATTATTGTTATTTTTGTAGAGTAGAATTATGAGAAGAGTTAAAGCAATCCGTAAAGGTTTAATTGATTATAAAGAGTGCTGGGGTTTTCAAGAAGAAATCTTCAAAAAAACGGTTGACCAAAAAATTGCTTTGCGAGATGGTAAAACTGATGAAGAAACCTCAAATTCACTTATATTTTGTGAGCACCCGCACGTTTACACTATGGGTAAAAGTGGAAAAAGAGAACATCTTTTAATCACGGAAGAAGAGTTGGAAAAGTATGAAGCTACCTATTACAAAATCAATAGGGGTGGAGATATTACCTATCACGGGCCTGGTCAATTGGTGATGTATCCAATTTTTGACTTAGACCACTTCTTTACAGATATACATAAGTATATGAGATACTTAGAAGAGGCCGTAATTCTGACTCTTCATGAGTTCGGAATAAAGGCAGGCAGAGTTGATGGATTGACTGGAGTATGGCTTGATGGTGGAACACCAAAGGAGAGAAAAATTTGCGCAATGGGCGTTAAGAGTTCACGTTGGGTCACCATGCACGGAATAGCTTTAAATGTAAATACTGACATGGCTTACTTCAATCACATTGTCCCTTGCGGGATAGTTGATAAATCCGTAACTTCAATGGAAAGGGAGCTTGGAGAGAAAGCTGATTTTTCTGCTATTCAAAAAGCACTTGAAGAAAACATGGCTAACGTGTTTGACTTTGATTATATATAATTTTTTAAAATGAGAATCCTAAAAAAGATATTTAAATGGTTTTCAATCACGGTTTTAACTTTGATTGTCATTGTAAACTTGGCCATTATATTTACCGGTAGATTTTACACTTATAAAGGAATCTATCATACGTACATGAAAGGTCACATTCGTCCGCACATTTATGATTTAAATGTATTTAATAACGCAATGGTTGATGCAGGAAACCCCCAACCATGGGAGAATATGATGATTCCTGAAGTTAAATTAACGGAAGAAGAAAGGACTAGAATTGAAGCAATAGAACCCGCCTCTTTTTTGGTTGCTTATGGAGATTCGGTGATTTTTGAGGAATACTGGAACGAGCATGACCAAGAGAGAATAGGGAATTCATTCTCTATGGCAAAATCAGTTGTTTCTTTGCTGATTGGATGCGCACTTGATGAAGGGAAAATCAAATCTTTGGATGATCCTGTTGCAGATTATTTGGAGGAATTTAAAGGAGACAAGAGCAAAATTACAATACGGCATGTCTTAACAATGACAACAGGCTTATCTTGGAGTGAGAGTTATGTGCATCCGTTTTGTGACGTAGCAGAATTGTACTACGACACAGACGACAGAGATCTTTCTTGCAACAGAAGAGAAGTAGAAGAAGAGCCAGGCAATGTCTGGGGATACAAAAGTGGTGATACCCAAGTCTTAACTTATATATTGAAAGAGGCAACTGGAGTATCTGTTTCTGAATACGCAGCAGATAAATTGTGGATTCCAATGGGCGCAGAAAGTGAAGCAATGTGGAGTTTGTCGGACGAAATTGGTAGTACAGAAAAAGGATTCTGTTGTTTTTATGCAACGTCTAGAGATTTTATCAGGCTTGGTAAGCTTGTCAACAATAGGGGAAATTGGAATGGGGAGCAATTAGTGAGTAAGACTTATGTGGATGAGTTTTGTTCTTTAGCACCAATCACGAAGCCCAATGGAAAACCAAATAATTGTTATGGATTTCAGTATTGGATTTATACAGGATTTCCATACGAAGTGACTTATTTCAGAGGAATGTCAGGACAATATATTATCTCCCTTCCTGAACAAAACTTAGTGGTAGTGAGAACTGGAAATGGAGTAGAAGAGAGTGTCTTAGAGGCAACTTCTGCAGAAGACGCTCTGGAGAATCATAGAAGGGATATGCCATTTTATGTAGAAACTGGGCTCAGGCTTTTAGCCGAATTTAAAAAGCAATAATCTGATATCTAAATCGTCATCTTCGTATATTTGCAATCCGAATGAGAAAAGACATTGAAATACCTAAAGTTAAGGACATCTCCGTGGCAGTTGTCAAAGAGTTGAATGAGGAGAAAACCGTTGAGGTTTATAACGTCTATTTAATAAATAAAAAAAATTCATTGATAAAAAACGCCATGGTTTCTTCAAAGGGATATGGGGAAAATAAAACAACAGGCGAAAAGATAAAAACATCTACCCTCAGACACTTTATTGGTGACATTAATGCAAATGACTTTGCTAAAATTGAGCCGATTGTTGAAGATGTTTTTGGGCTTAACAATGAGTATTGGGTAAGCTATTATGAGGGCTCACAAGTTTTTGATAAGAAGTTTATTTTTCTTGCAGAAACCATTTGTGATGAGAACATGATTAATGTACCGGTGATTAAAAGAAAAGGTGTACTTATATAAAACGTACATCAAATAATATTCTTCCTCTCTCATTATTCGCATTGATAATTTCGGTTAATAAAAAGGGATATGTCAGACGCTCATTAATTATAAAATTCTTTACTTTTAGAGAAAGACAATCGAAAAAGCATGAGACTCCAAAAAATCGACCTAGAAAAAATACTATTCCTTGATATTGAAACAGTCCCGGCAGTTTATAATTTTTCTGACTTAGATAAAAAATCAGCTGATCTGTACCTCAGTAAAAATAAATACATTCAAGATCGTGACGGATTGAGTAATGATGAGATTTACGAGAAGGCAGGAGTGTTTGCTGAGTTCGGTAAAATCGTTTGTATTTCTTGCGGCTTAGTTGCTGATAAATCATCAGGTAAAGAAATTAGATTGAAGTCTTTTTATGGTGATGACGAAAAACAATTATTGCAAGATTTTGCAGATATGTTGACGAATCATTACAACTCTCCACAACACATTCTTTGCGGACACAATGCTAAGGAATTTGACTTTCCATACATAGCGAGAAGAATGTTGATCAATGGCGTGAGTCTACCTGACACCTTAGATATCGCTGGAAAAAAGCCATGGGAGATATCACACCTTGATACTATGGAGCTATGGAAATTCGGAGATTACAAGCACTACACATCTCTAAGTTTACTATGTAATCTCTTTGAAATCCCAACACCAAAAGATGATATTTCAGGCGCTGATGTAGGGAGAGTTTATTGGGAAGAAAAGGATTTGGAACGGATTGTAGCATATTGTCACAAAGACGTTGTTGCCTTGATTCAAGTTTTTCTAAAGATGAGAAATGAAGGCTTAGTGAAAGAAGAAAACATTAGTGAATAATGAAATATTTTGCTTTAGTATTTGTTCTTCTCTCTTTGGTCTCCTGTAGTTCAAATGATTCTGTTTCTGAAGAAGTTTCAGAATCTGAAATAGAACGTTATTTCGGAAACTTTCCCGAATCTCCTTTTTTAGATCTTCAATTTGATGAGCCAATTGAGCAATCACAATTAAAATTGAGTAATCAGAAGTTTCGCCAACAAGAATTTCAAGAAGATGATTGGAGAACTGAAGATGAAAAAGTTGAAGTTTTATTCCATGATCAAGAAAAACTGGCACAATTCAAAATCTTCTTTTTTGACAAAAAAGAGGAGTTTTTGGACGAATTAGAGTTAAAAATGACTGATTCTGCATCAAAATCAGAAAAAATGGACAGTTTTAGTGTTTATAGCTTTGACACAGATCGAACAAAGTATACGGTTACTTTGTTTAGTTTTGAGAACTTAATACGTCTACAGTTTAATATTTTAAAATCGCATTAGAAATGAAAATCAAATCTCTGCTGTTTTTGAGCGTTTTGATGGCTTTTTCTTCAAATAATTCGTATTCTCAAAACTCTGACTTAGGCAATTGGTGGATTTACTTTGGTAATAAGAAGCTGATTGATAAATTCAATATCCATCACGAAGTTCAATATCGAAATTATACCTTCATAGGTAATACAGAACAGCTGTTGTTAAGGGCTGGACTAGGATATAATTTATCAGACAATAATAACAACCTACTATTGGGTTATGGGTTCATTCATTCACAAAACTTCATTGATACAACAGATACAAAGCTCTCGGTAAATGAACATAGAATTTATCAGCAGTTCATCACTAAACAAAGCTTCGGAAGATTGTCAATTCAGCATAGATACCGACTTGAAGAGCGGTTTATGAATGGTTTTTTTCAAATTAGGTTCCGATACTTTTTGGCAGCTAAGTTGGCTTTGAATAAGAAAAAAGTAGAGAAGGGTGCCCTCTACTTATCAGCTTACAATGAGATTTTTGTTCGAACACAAGGACAGTTTTTTGACCGTAATCGTGTTTATGGTGGATTAGGTTTTGTGGCTATGGATAATTTGAAGTTTGAGCTCGGATATATGAATCAATTCTTTCAAGGCTCTGGTCGAGATCAAATAAACGTTATTGGATCATTTAGTTTTTAGTATCCGTAAAATGTGTTAACCTTTCGATAGATTGTGTTCATTGACAGTATGTTCTCTTCCTATCTTTGTAAAAACAATAAGAGAGATGTCAGAAATATTTATTGTAGAATCAATAAGCCAGATGGTTAAGGCAATGGGAGGAAATGATGTTAAACATCCTTTAATCTATGTTGCAGACGTCACCAAGTTTAAGATGCCAGAAGAGTTAATGGGAGTGAAAATCTCTTCAGCTTTTTATTCAGTCTTCTTGAAAGACGCAAATTGCGCGATTAACTACGGCAGAAACAAATATGACTTTAATGAAGGAGTGCTTTCTTTTTTCGCTCCAGGTCAAGTCAGTACTTTTGATGACAGTAACAATACAGAAAGCACCTATGGCTGGGGCTTGTTCTTTCATCCAGATCTATTAAGAAAATCGAACTTAGGGAAAGCAATTAAGGATTACAACTTCTTTTCTTATAATGTGCATGAAGCGCTACATCTTTCAAAAAAAGAAGAGGGCATTTTGAATGATTGTGTGGATAAAATAAACTTTGAATTAGAACAAAATATTGATGCTCATAGTCAGAACCTCTTAATTTCAAATATTGAATTATTACTGAACTATTGTAATAGGTTTTATGAGCGACAATTTCATACTAGAACCGATCATAATAAGGATCTTGTTGCTGAGGTGACTGATTTGATTCACTCTTATTATCAAGAAAATTTGCAGCTAGAGACTGGCTCGCCAACTATTCAGTTTTTGGCAGAAAAAGTACATTTGTCACCAAACTATTTAAGTGACTTACTAAAGAAAGAAACTGGTAAAAACACTAAAGATCACATCAATGAATATGTGGTAGATAAGGCAAAAACAGAATTGCTTAACAGCTCCGCGAACGTATCAGAAATTGCCTATGGTTTAGGCTTTAACTATCCTCATTACTTCAGTAGATTATTCAAGCAGAAGACTGGAATGACACCTCAAAAATATAGAGAACTAAACCTCAATTAATATGTACGTACAAAGAGTATTTAACCCCATCAGCATGATAGGCTTTTCAATAAAGCCGATCATCATTTTTACACTTTATGCCTCAGGGATTGTCGCGCTTTATCAATGGCATCAATACGAATGGTTAAAAATCCCTTGGGTTCCATTAACATTAGTGGGTATTGCTGTTGCTTTTTACATTGGGTTTAAGAATAATTCTGCCTATGACAGAACTTGGGAGGCAAGAAAGATTTGGGGCGGAATTGTGAATTCTTCCAGAAGTTGGGGCGCAATGGTAAATGGCTTTGTAACAAATGAATTTGCGATTGATCAGCTTAGTGAAGAAGAGCTAAAAGAAGTTAGAAGAAAACTAATTTATCGTCACATTGCATGGCTGTACCGACTGAAGAGACAATTAAGAGTGATTAAAGAATGGGAGCATGATAAGAGAATGAACAAAAGGTACAGGGTATACATTAACGAACTCTTTCCAAACGAAGACCCTGATGTTGAATTGAAGAATTTCTTAGACGATAAAGAAGTTCAAGAAATATTAGATAAAAAAAATGGCTGCACGCAATTGCTTCATAAGCAGACGGAAGAGCTGCGAGATCTAAAGGGAAAAGGTTTAATTGACGACTTCAGACACATGGAGATGCAGGGCTTGATTACAGAATTTTATACGCTTCAAGGAAAGTGTGAGCGAATCAAGAACTTTCCCTTGCCAAGGCAATACGCTTCATTGAGTATTTACTTTGTTTACATTTTCATATTCTTAATGCCATTGGGTTTATTGAGTGCTTTTGATGACGCAGATTTGGCAGGTTATATGATTTGGGGAGTAGTGCCATTTACAACCTTGATCGGATGGGTGTTCTGGATGATGGAAGGCGTTGGAGATTATGCCGAAAACCCATTTGAAAACTTGGCTTTTGACACACCAATGACGTCATTAACAAGAACAATAGAAATTGATTTAAAGGAGATGTTGGGAGAGACCGAACTACCTCCTGCAATTGGTCCAAAGGATGGATTCGTAATATAAAAGACATGTTTGATTTTGAAAAAACACCCAATCAAAAGGGGAGAATAGCGCTCATTACTGGAGCGAATACTGGTCTTGGACTAGAAACTACCAAGTGGTTTGTTCAGAAGGAGATAAAAGTCGTCATGGCTTGCAGAAATCTTTCAAAAGCAGAAGAAGCCAAAAAGAGTGTTTTATCTGAACATCCTAATGCCGAGATAGAATTGATGGAGCTAGACTTGAACAGTTTGGAGTCTGTTAAAGGTTTCGCTGCTGCTTTTATAGAAAAGCACGACAAACTTGATTTACTGATTAATAATGCAGGCGTTATGATTCCTCCTTATTCTAAAACCAAAGATGGTTTTGAACTCCAATTTGGAGTGAACCACTTGGGTCATTTTTTATTAACGGATCTGCTCTTACCCTTAATTAATAAAACTGAAGGATCGAGAATTGTATCTCTGAGCTCAGTGGCACACAAGTCGGGTAGAATTAACTTAGATGACATTAACTGGGAGAAAAAGTACTCCAAAATGAAGGCTTACGGACAAAGTAAGTTAGCCAATCTAATGTTCGCCCTTGATCTCAATGAAAAGATACAAGAAAAAGGAATTAAAACATTATCCGTTGCTGCGCATCCCGGGGGCTCAAACACTGACTTAGTAAGGCACATTCCAAAGTTGCTTTATTATGTTCTTTTGCCGCTATTTAGCTTGATGTCTCATTCGCCAAAAAATGCAGCTTTGCCAATAGTAATGGCGGCCTTAGACGCTTCGGTCAAAGGAGGAGAGTATTTTGGGCCTCAAAGTAGAACCGAGATGAAAGGAAATCCGGGCAGGGCGAAAATAGAGTCTCATGCGAAAGACATGGAGGTTAGAAAGAAGTTGTGGGCTATTTCTGAAAAGATGGTAGGTCAACCATTTAATGTCTAAGTATTTTACAAACCGTAAAAAGTGTTAGTCATTCTGTAAAGCGTGTTGAACCAATCGATTGTTATACTGTTCCTTTGTTGAACAGAAAACTGAAAAATATAGAAAATGAATATAGATAAATCAAAACCAGTATTAGTAACAGGAGCAACAGGATATGTTGCTGGACGTTTAGTAGAAAAGTTATTGAATGAAGGAATAACTGTTCATGCTGCGGTCCGCAGCCCCGACAATAAAGAGAAAAGAAAGTACTTAGATGCGATAGCTGCAAATTCTTCTGGAGAGATAAAATATTTCAAGGCTGATTTATTAGATGACGGATCGTTTGATAAGGCTGCTGAAGGATGTGAACTTATTTTTCACACAGCTTCTCCATTCACCTTGAGAATTGAAGATGCGCAAAAAGATTTGGTAGACCCTGCTTTGAAAGGAACTCGGAACGTATTAAATGCGGCAACAAAATCTGGTTCAGTAAAAAGAGTGATAGTAACTAGCAGCTGTGCGGCGATCATTGGTGACGCAAAAGATACTTTGAGCGCACCGAACAACACCATGACAGAGGCTGAGTGGAATACTACGTCAACTGTTGATCATCAACCCTATTCTTATTCAAAAACAGTCGCTGAAAAAGAAGCTTGGAAGATGATGAAGGAACAGAGTCAATGGGACGTAGTAGTAATCAATCCATCTTTTGTAATCGGGCCTGGTATTAACCCTCATGGAACTTCAGAAACCTTCGAAATCATGAAAATGATGGGCAACGGGGACATGAAAATGGGAGCTCCAGATTTTAGAATTGGTGCGGTAGACGTTCGTGATTTAGCCACGGCCCATTATAATGCTGGCTTCACATCAGAAGCTGAAGGAAGACATATTGTTTCTGCGGAAAACACAAGCTTTTTGGGCCTTGCTGAAATGCTAAAACCAAATTATCCAAACTATCCATTGCCTTCAAGAAAGTTGCCAAAATTTATGGTTTGGTTAGCAGGTCCTTCTCAAGGAATGCCCCGTAAAATGGTAGCGAAGAACATTGGATATCCTTGGAAAGTAGACAATGCAAAGAGTATTGCTAAATTAGGGATGAATTATCGCCCTATGAGTGACACAATTAACGACTTTTTTGGGCACTTAATCGAAGAAGGTGTGATTAACAAGAAATAAACTCAACATTCTCAAAGAAAAGCTCGCCCATTGGTCGGGCTTTTTTTATTTTTACTCAAAACTAAACGAATGGCACTTATCAAATCATGTAGAGGAAACTCCCCTCAAATCCCTGACTCATGTTGGCTGGCAGAAAACTCTACGATTGTTGGAGAAGTAAATATGGGTGAAAACTGCTCAGTTTGGTTTAATGCCGTTATTCGGGGTGATGTGAATACTATCACTTTTGGAGATAACGTTAACATTCAAGACGGCGCAGTAATTCATTGCACTTACGAAAAAACAAAAACGACTTTAGGGAACAATGTTTCAGTCGGACACAATGCCTTGGTTCACGGTTGTACGGTGGCAGACAACGTATTGATAGGCATGGGCTCAATAGTCATGGATAATTGTGTTATTGAAGAGAATTGTATCATTGCTGCCGGAGCAGTATTGCTTGAGGGCACAAAAGTTGAATCTGGTTCAATTTGGGCTGGTGTTCCAGCCAAAAAAGTAAAAGATTTATCACCTGAAATGTTCAAAGGAGAAGTGATGCGGATTGCAAAGAATTATAGAATGTATGCTTCTTGGTTTGAGGAGTAATGTCCTAGGGTCGTGATATTTAATTGCTATATTTATTCATTGTTAAACCTTGGCCCCGCCTCTCATGAGAAACATATTCTTTTTTGTTCTAATGACATTGACTTCTGTGACATCACAAGGTCAAGAAGTTCCTAGATTAGTGTTGCCTCAAGGACATACTGACAAGGTTGTTAGCATGCTGTTTTTTGGTGATAGACTAATTTCTCTTGATGAGGGTAATACTTTAATTCTGTGGGATTTGAATTCACAAAAAGAAGTAAATTCTATTCAATTTGAAGTTGATGTCTTGTCTATCTGTGAAGATATAAGCGGTAATTTGGTAGTAGCCTTATCAGGAGGAGGTCATTTATTTTTCTCTACAAGAAATCTAAGCCCACAAAAGACTTTAAAAATAGAGGGGGCAGAGTCTTCGGCCTTTTATAGAGATAACATTTATTTTATCAAAAAAGACGTTGTCTATAAACATTCAGACCCCGAAAAGAAGATTCTTGAAGTTAAAGATGTCAAATTGAAAATTGTTAACGAACAACTTTACGCCTACAATAAAAAGGCTATTTATAGTTTCTCAAAGAGTGACGTTAATACCGTGGAGACTCACAATGTAAAAGGAATAAATGAATTGATTGGTTGCACTTCTGATGGCCATTTCATCTCCCAAGACGAGAAGGGAATCCTTTATCTCAGGAGTGGTAAAACCACCGGCTTAACCTTGAACAAATTCTTTATCCCCACAATGTTAAACAAGGTCGTTTGGTCAGAAAAGGTGGATGAAAAAACATATTGTCTCTCAAATGAACCTATGATTTACGCCTTTGATGAAAAACTGAAATTGATTCATTCATTCGGATTTAGAGATGGAAAATCGTCTTTGGGAAAACTAAATGAAGACGGAACTGAAATTGCCATTGCCATGGATGGTCAAATATGTATTTATGAGACTAAAAGCGGAAAGAAATCGAAGTCGTTACAAGGAAATCACTCAAGTATCACGTCATTGGTTCCAGTGCCAGACAAGGAAGCCTTGGCATTAAGTTTTGCTAACGGTGAGCTCATATATCTCCCCATTATGCATGAAAAAGAAAGTTATTTTGGAAAGATAGCACCTTCTCATAGAGAGTTCTTGCAGGGATGGAGATATTTGATTGAAAAGGTGACAAGAGTCGAAGGAGACACAGTTTATTTTGATGCTGTAAAATTTAAAAATGATAATGGACTAGTAGAAAAAGTTGAGACCTATGAAGGGTATTGGAATGCAAAACAAGACAAATATCAACTGCTAAAAACTAAGAACAAAAAGATAAAAAAGAAAAAGAGAGTTGATGTCAGCAGCTTTGTTGGAGCATATACGAATGGAGAAAAACAGCTGCACTTAGAAGGCTTTGACATGGATATCAGCAAAACAAATCAGAATGAAATTACCTTGAATGCGAATGGACAAGAACTCAAAATTCTATTTTTTGATGAGGGTGAAGTTTTATATAAAAAAGGCGTTTACTACTACGGAAATAAAGATCAATCTGAGAATATAGCATTTGCTGATGGAGCTGGAAACATATATCATATTAATCAGTTTGACCCTTATTATAATCGACCGGACAAAGTGTTTGAAGGAATGCCTTTTGTCAATTCTGAATTGATTGAATTATATGAAAAAGCACGCTTGAAACGTTGGAGTAAAATCGGGATTACTTCTGAAACACCAGACTTAAATAATATTCCCCTGCTTGAAGTTAATATTCCAGAGCAATTTGAGGTCAATGAAGCGCAATGTAAAATTAAAGTTCATTCTGAAGATAAAAACGGCCTTTCGTCATTACATATTTATGTAAACGGAGTGCCTGAAAAAGGAAAGAATGGTGAGCTAATTGACGGAAAAAATTATTCTGAAGAGAAGGATATTATCCTTAATTCGGGCTTGAATGACCTAAAAATATTTACAGTTAATCAAGAGGGAGTGGCCTCAAATATTGTTGAGTTTCAGCTCGATTGTAACGTACCTTCGACTCCCAACTTATTTGTAGTAAGCATTGGCGTTTCAGAATATGAACAGGGTGATTATTCATTGGCCTTTGCCGCAAAGGATGCAGACGACTTCAGTAAATCGTTTTCTAAATCTACTAAGGAGTACGAATCCTTTAGTCAATTACAACTCCTGAATTCAGACTTCAACTCTAAGTCAACTTTAGAAATTAAAACGTTTCTAAGTAAGGCAAGCTATAATGATGTTGTTATCTTTTATTATGCTGGACATGGTGCACTAGATGAAGACTTAAACTATTATTTGTGCCCAGCCGAAATGAATTTTTCTAACCCCAAAGAGAAAGGTGTTTCTTATGAAAAAATTGAGACTTTGCTGTCAGAGTGTGGTTCTAGAAATAAGGTTTTAATCCTTGACGCCTGTCATTCTGGTGAAATTGACGCTGAAGATGTTTCTTTGCAAAAAACTGAATTAGAAACCAATGAAGAACTAACTTTTCGGGCTTCA
>JBLFXO010000076.1:0-12647 GCA_047609865.1 Arenicella sp. | reverse complement strand
CTGTAAACTTCGCTAGCATTATGGACAATACATCTTCATTCATGTAAAAGTCATCTGAATTTAAAATTCCAATAACATCACCTGTCGCCATAGCAACTCCTTTATTCATTCCGTCATAAATCCCCTTATCAGGTTCTGAAGTAAATTGATGGATTTTATCACCATATGACTTCACAACCTCAACAGTTCCGTCCTTAGACCCTCCGTCAACAATAACATACTCCAGTTCAATTCCTTTTTGACTGAGAACAGAATCAATGGTATCTTTTATCGTAGATGCAGCATTATATGCCACCGTGACAATTGAAATCTTCATTAGTGCTCAATTTTACGTTCAACAGTCTTCTCTGCGGGGTTCCCTCTATAAATCCAATAAGGTGATAGATCTTTAGATGCCACTGAACCTGAAGCCAATACAGAATGAGACCCACAGCTAACACCAGCAGTAACTATACCTTTAGCCCCCACCCAGACTCCATCTTCTAGTATTATTTCTCCAACCATCAAATCAAATGCTTCTTTTTTGAAGTTGTGATTTCCACAAAGTAAGAGTGCTCCTTGAGAAACACAACAATTTGATCCAATCTTTACTTCACCCAAGTTATCAATCCAAACATCTTCTCCAATCCAAGAATAGTTTCCAATTTCCAGTTTCCAAGGATACTTAACATTGATTCTTTGTTTCAAAACAACTCCTTTGCCGATTTTTGCTCCAAACATTCTAAGAACCATTTTCTTTAATCCACTAAATGGATTCATAGGATTCAACAAGAAAGTGACATTAAAGAAATACCACATGGCTCTCTTCAATTTATTCCCTGGCTTATACCAATCGTTATTGAATTTAGATAAATCAGTTTTCATCTTGAAACAATTTTCTGTTGGCCTCTATTACTTCGGTATCTGAAATGACATCTTTGAAGTAATTATAACTAGCAGTACACTGTGAAATATATGACGTGAAATCTAGATCAACAGCAGCCTGCATGGCATCTACCAGATTATCGAAATTCTTTAAATCAAAATCCCATCCTAAATTTTGGACGTTCAAGTTTTTCCAGGGCGTATTTCTTGAAATAATTACCGGGCAAGCATTTGACCATGCTTCAACTATGGCGTGACCGTAGTTCTCATGTTTTGTCGGAAGCAACAAGTAATCAGCGTTAGCGTATATCTCAGGCAACTCCATTGGTGTTGCAACCCCCTTATATTCTATACTTAAATGACCTTCACTTTTAATTTCTTCTTTGAAAGTATCCCAATATTCTTGATCTTCAATGTTTCCATAAATGTGAAACGAACAAGGCTTGTTTAACTTTAATTGCTTCATTGCCAAAATTGCTAAATGAAGATTCTTCTTCACCGCTATTCTACTCACAAAAATAAATCTCGTGGTTCCAGTCTTTTTATCGTTAAGAATTTCGTTCAACTTCAATTTTTGACCAACCGGAATATTTTGAGCTATTCTCACTTTGGCCTTGCGACCAAAAGTTCTATAAATCTCTTCTTCCTCCTCTATAGTAGAAGCGTGCCATTTGACTTTTTTATAAAGTCCAGAGATTTTTGAAATCAATAAGAAGGTTTTTTTCTTTCCTTTTTTAAGCTCCAAAGCTCCTTGTCCTAGCATCCCTCGAGGAGCTAGCACAACTTTAAACCTATGCCTTCTAGCCGCTAAGAGGGGATAAAGCGTAAACACTTTTGAAAACAAAGAATTGAGATAAACAGTTTCAGGTTGAATCTCAAGTAGATTCCTTCTAATAGCAGCATAGTTCAAAAGATCCTTGTCAAGGTATTTTAGAAAAACACCGCCTTGATCGTGCCATTCATTTAAAGGAATGTCTTCATAAGGTTCCGTCTCACCTAAATCAAAAGCAGATGTGAGAATATAAAAATCATAGTCATCTTTTAGTTCACCCACTATGTTAGCCACCGAACGAATTGGCCCACCAGCTTTAAAACCAGGCTCATACCAATCAATACATATAAAGATCTTTTTCTTACTCATGAATTTCATTGGCTTTAAGCCAATCTCCTAAGACTACTAACGGCCAAACACGAGACCAGGTTACACGTTTATGTCCCTTTAGAAAGTCGTTCCACAACTTATCTATTCCAGCACTTCTGAATTGCTTATAATTATGAAGATGAGAAAGTCGTTCTTGGCAATATGATTTGAGCTCGTTTTTCATCCAATGCTCATACGGTAGTACAAAGCCCATTTTCTCTCTGTTATATACATTCTCAGGAAGAATATCTTTAAAACTATCCACTAACAACTTCTTAGGTGTAGTCGGCTTTTTGAGATTATCAGGAATACCCAAGACATACTCTACCAATTCATGATCCAAAAACGGAACTCTAAGCTCTAAGCCATTACCCATACTCATTTGATCAGAATCTCTGAGGAGCACATTTTGCATGTATGTAGAAATCTCAGCAGCTGAAATTCTTGAAAGAGAAGGCAGTTTCCAACCTTGAGTTTCATATCCAACCAACTTATGTACTGTTTCAAAAGCACTGTTTTTTGGAAGATCTGAATTTTTAGTAATCTTCCTTATCTGATCATCCATCAATACTTGACGGTAGAACTGATAAATGTATTCCATGTCAAAGAATTCTAATTTTAGAATCTCTTTTATTTTGCTAGATGCTACTGTACCTTTTAAAGCATGATACCCTCCAGCCATAGGCTTTCTTGCATAAGCTGGAAAACTTTTAAGCCATCCCTTTTGTTGTAAATCTGGAATTTGATTGAACACAGAATATCCTCCAAATAGTTCATCCCCTCCTAATCCACTCAAAGCCATTTTGATTCCTGCCTGATGAGTTTTCTTAGAAACAACATAAGTGTTAGGTCCGTCCCCACTAGGATGATCCATAAATGACAATGCTTCAGGAATTAAGTCTCTAAACTCATTGGCTCCCAATTCTATTTCGTGATGATTGGTCTTAAATTTAGTCGCCACTTCTTGAGCATAAACTCCTTCAGAAAATTTATCTTCCTCAAAAGTCACTGAGAAAGTATCGATTTTCTTGTCGTGAACCTCACTCATCAAGCCAACAATAATCGAACTATCAATTCCTCCAGACAGAAATGCACCAAACGGCACGTCTGCGACTAATCTTTTTTCAACGCTCTCAGAAACTAAATCTCTTACCTTCTTTTGAGTGCTTGTCAAGTCATCTTTTGAGTGCTGAAAGTCTTCATTAATTTTCCAATAATTCTTAAACTTAATTCCTACCTCTTCATTAATCGTTAATTGCTGTCCTGGCATCAAATGAAAAACACCTTCAATCAATGTATAAGGTGCTTGTACCGTTTGAAATCTCAAGTAGTCCACCACACTATCTTCCCTTAGCTTCTTATGAACTAATCCACTTGAAAGAATTGACCTCACAGAAGAGGAGAAAATGATCTCTTCATCAGTTAAGACATAATAAAGAGGCTTGATCCCCAAACGGTCTCTTGCAATGAAAAGAGATTTTTGCTCCAAGTTCCAAATGGCGAATGAGAACATCCCATTAAATGCACGCAAACATTTATCTCCCCACTTAATATATGCGGCAAGAACCACCTCAGTATCACTGTCAGTCTTAAAATCGTAATCTGTTAATTGAGTTTTGATGGATTTGTAATTATAAATCTCACCATTAAAAACCATCACCCATTTACCATCATTTGAAGTAAACGGTTGGTTTGATCGCTGATCAACATCTATAATAGAAAGTCGCCTGTGCCCTAATTGAACAAACTTGTCTCGGTGCACACCTTCTGCATCTGGACCTCTGTGAGCTAGGGTGTTATTCATTTTATCAATTACACCTTCTCCTCTATTGTATCCCGAAAATTGGAAAATCCCATTGATTCCACACATCTTACAAACTCATTAATTTTTTAAAATCATCACTATCAAGCATCTTCTTTATACCTTCTTCAAGAGATAACAAATCTCTACCAAGTAAAGATTTCATTTTAGAATTATCAGGCTGTCTTCTTGTCATATCTCCATCTGCCAAAGGTGGCAGGTAGACTAGCTTAGATGAACTTCCCGTAATCTCAATTATTTTATTGGCTAATTCAAGAATGCTATAAATCTTTGCTCCACCTACATTAACAACATCATTGACAAATTTATTTTCATTCAAAGCGATCATTGTAGCCTCTATATTATCATCAACGTAGCAAAAGGTTCTTGTTTGAGATCCTTCACCATAAATTGAAATGTCTTCACCTTTCAAAGCTTTCACAAGAAACTTACTGATTACAAAATCTGTCGTTTGATGTGGGCCGTAAGTATTGAAAAACCTGAAAATAGTATAATCCAAACCATATTCTTGCTGAAAGGATTTACAATATGCTTCACCAACATTTTTAACAACAGCATATGGAACTCGAGAATTCAAGGGAGTTGTCTCCTCATTCTGGGGAATAGAAACGGGTTCTCCGTAAACTTCAGAACTGCTTGAAAAGAAGAATCGTTGTACTCCTGTATTCTTAGAGAGTGTGAGTATATTTTTTATGCCCTCAATATCTTCTAATACTTTAACAGGATTATCTTGAGTTCGCTTAACACCTACTAGGGCTGCATAATGAAAGACATAATCAAACTTGTTAGCTAACATAACGTCAGACATCTCTCTTCGGTTATTCGTATCGGCCTTGATAAACTTGAACCTCTCCTGTGCCTCAGGTAACTTATCAAAACTTCCAGTTGACAGGTTATCAACAACAACCAACTCATTTTCACCATTCTCCAAGAGCTTTCTTGAAAGGGCGCTTCCGATATTTCCTGCACCACCAGTAAGTAGTATTTTTTTCATTATCAATCTTAAGTTCCCTAAAGTTAAAATTAAAAGATGAGGCGCTCAAACATTCAACAAATTCAACTCGAATTAAAATGCTATCTTTAAGCATGTTTAGATCTCTTAAATCGATTTAAGTCTGGAAACTAATAGAAATCAATACCGTTTTGCCTTTTATGCAATCTCCATTTTATTCTTCATGTGGGGATTCATTACGGTAATGAATGATTTCTTGATTAATACTTTTTCAGAAATCTTCACTTTAGGCCCCACCCAACTCTCCTTTATTCAATTATCATTTTTTGGTGCGTTTTTCTGTCTATCATTGGCTTACTTCCTGCTTACTAACATCTTCAAAAAAGACCCTATAAATTCTTTTGGTTATAAGAACGGTATGGCTTTAAGTCTGCTCATTTGCGGTTTAGGATGTGCTAATTTCTATTTGGCCGCTGACGCTAGATCTTATCCGCAATTCATTGCTTCCTTATTCATATTAGCAGCTGGTGTTACTTTTCTTCAAATATGTGCGAATCCCTATGTGAGTATTTTAGGAACTGAATCAACTGCGAGTAAAAGACTCAATCTAGCTCAAGGGTTAAATTCGCTAGGCACAACTTTAGGTCCCATTGTAGGAAACCTAATGGTATTCTCAGTATTCGCTTACAAAGATTCACTTGAGGCTATCGGCAGTACCTACTTAATTTACGGAAGTATATTCGTCTTAATGGCTGCGGTGGTTAAACTAAGTAAGCTACCTTCTTTTTCTAATGACGCTATAATAGAAAGAGGATTCCAAGTATTGAAACATAGAAATTTGAGGTTCGGCATTTTGGCGATATTCTTTTATGTCGGATCTGAAGTGGCAGTAGGTAGTTGGATAGGAAAGTTCGCAAAAGACCCTGAAGTCATGGCTGCCTCTGAAGATGCTGCTAATTCGTTCTTAGCTTTCTTTTGGGGTGGACTCATGATTGGGAGATTGATGGCAAGTATCTCATTGAATGAAGTTAAAACCCAAATTCAAAAGAATCTTCAAATGTTAATGGTGAGTTCAGGAGTCTTTATTCTCATTTGGATGGTGAACGGAATTCATGTTGACTCAGCTAATCAAGGAGAAATATCATTTCAAATGATATCCTTGAAAGAAGTTTGGATTTATATTCTATTCTTGGCAATAAATTATATCGCTTTTATTTTAGGTAAAGGAAAAGCTAATCGCATGTTGGTTATTTTCTCTTCCATTAATCTAGCTTTACTTTTGTTAGCAGTATTAGGGCCAGGTAAAATCGCCTTCTGGTCTGTGTTAGGAACAGGTCTCTTTTTCTCAATCGGATGGTCTAACATATTCTCCCTCAGTATTAAAGGATTAGGAAAATTAACGAGTCAAGGCTCATCTCTATTAGTGATGGCGATAGCTGGTGGAGCTGTTCTCCCCTTTATTCAAAGTAATATTATTGAAAGCTATAACGTTCAAATCTCATTCATCATTCCTGCAATTGGAATGTTGTACCTCATATTTTTCGGTCTAAATGGCTATAAAAGAGAATAGAATATTAGTATTAAACGCAGGTTTTCATTAACTTTAAAGCATCAATTGACACAAAATTATTGCTCGAAAAGAACTAAGTAATATGAATAACTTTTTAGGAATAGATATTGGTGGAACTAACACTGCATTCGGAATTGTAAATGACGAAGGTGAAATGTTATATTCAACTAATTTAAGCACAAAAGATTACGAGACTATTGAAGCCTTGGCTGAAGCAGTTAAAAAAGATCTAGCGGCACATACAAAAGAATCTTTTCAAGGAATTGGAATAGGAGCTCCAAGTGTGAATAGAGAAACTGGAAACATTGAATTTGCTCCTAATTTAGATTGGGGAGAAATCGTGCAACTCAAAGAAGTATTCGAAAAAGTATTCGCCGAGGAAATAGTTGTCTTAAATGATGCCAATGCTGCAGCTCTAGCTGAAAAACACTTCGGTGATGCGGCTGAATTAGATCATTATGCGGTCATTACACTAGGCACTGGCGTAGGAATGGGAACCGTAATCAATGGACAGTTGATGGAAGGAGCTAACAAATTAGCCGGAGAGCTTGGTCACTTTGTAGTTAGAAGAGCGGGAAGAGAATGTAATTGTGGAAACCTAGGATGTTTAGAAACTTATACTGGAGCTGCTGGAATTGCACTTACAGCAAAAGAAAAGCTTGAATTTTCAAGCGGAGGTTCTGTTTTAACTAATCTTCCTCCAAGCGACCTTACACCATTAGAAATATTTAATGCTGCAAGAAAAGATGACCCGGTTTCTTTAGAGGTTATCGATTCGGTTTGTCACGATTTAGGATATGCGCTCTCAGCAATGATTAACTTGTTGGACATTGAAAACATATACATTACTGGTGGAATTGCCCATTCTGGAAACATTCTTCGTAGAAAAATCGAAAAGCATCTTAAAAGCTACGTCCTACCCAATTTGAGAAGTAAGATTTCATTGAAAATCTCTACACTGAATCAAACAGGAGCAGGAATTCTTGGAGCAGTTGCTGCTATTAAAGAATATTCTGAAGAGGTTGTAGGATAATCACTTCTATGAAGAATCTAGTATTCATCCTAAGTTTCTTAACACTCACAAGTTTTGCTCAGGAAAAAGAATACAGCAAATTAGTCAATCCATTTATAGGTACTGGTGCTCATGGGCACACCTACCCTGGTGTTTCGGCTCCATTTGGCATGATGCAATTAAGTCCAGACTCTAGACTAGACGGTTGGGATGGTTGCGGAGGATACCATTACACAGATAAAAAAATCTACGGCTTTAGTCATACTCACTTATCTGGAACAGGAGTTTCGGAATATGGTGACTTATTAATAATGCCATTCACTGGCGATTATAAATGGAAGTCAGATTATTATCAAAAAGACGGGACCGGATATGGGTCATCATTTTCACATAACAATGAAGAAGCTCATGCAGGATATTACAGAGTTTTCTTAGAGGATGATGAAATTGAGGCAGAGTTTACTACTACCACACGTTGTGGAATGCACAAATACTTCTTTCCTGAAGGTGCTGAAAGAAAGATCATCATTGATCTTGAGCATAGAGATAACCTCACGGACTCTGACCTTATATTCTTGAATGACACCACTATTGTTGGTAAGAGGGTATCAGAAGCTTGGGCCGAAGAGCAACATTTTTACTTCTCAATTCAATTCTCTGAGCCACCAACTAAAAGACAATTCAAAAAGAACACTGAAGGAAAAGCATCCAAACTGATATTGGAATTTGGCTCTGACTTCCCTGTTCTAGCTATTAAAGTAGGAATGTCAGCGGTCGATATTAATGGCGCTAAAAAGAACTTGAATATTGAAATGCCACATTGGAACTTTGATATTTACAAATCTAAGGCAGAAGAAAACTGGAATAATCAATTAAAGAAGGTAGATATCAGCACATCCAATAAAAATCAAGAAATCACCTTTTACACGGCCCTTTATCATTCATTTCTAAATCCAAATACATTTTCAGATGTAGACGGAAGGTATCGCGGAATGGATATGAAGATTCATAATTCTAAAAAACATACCCAATACACTGTTTTTTCACTTTGGGACACCTTCAGAGCAGAACACCCACTATTCACAATTCTGCAAGAAGAGAGAACTGAAGACATGATTGAAACCATGCTCACTCAATATAGGCAAGGCGGCATTTTACCTATTTGGGAACTCTCTGCAAATTACACCGGATGCATGATCGGATACCACTCAATTCCAGTAATTGTTGATGCGTATAATAAAGGTATTAGAAGCTTTGACACCGATTTAGCGCTCCGAGCCATGATCCACAGTGCAGACCAAGCTCATTTGGGCCTTGAGCACTACAAAAAGCAGGGATTTATAAGCTCAGAGAACGAATCTGAATCCGTTTCAAAAACACTTGAATACGCCTATGACGACTGGTGCATTGCTGTTTTTGCTGATTCTTTGGGTGAGGATGAGATTGCAAAAAGATTCTATGAAAGAAGTCAGTTTTACAAAAACATTTACAACCCAAACTCCACTTTTATGCAACCAAGGTTTAATGGCGGATGGAAAAACAACTTCAAACCAAATGAGGTAACCTTTGATTACACCGAAGCTAACTCATGGCAATATTCAATGTTCGTCCCTCATGACATTACCGGTATGATTCAATTAATGGGGGGAAAAGACAAATTAGAACTTTGGCTAGACAATCTATTCACCGCTTCATCAAAAACGGATGGTAGAACTCAAGTTGATATTACCGGGCTAATTGGGCAATATGCGCATGGGAATGAGCCAAGTCATCACCTAACCTACCTTTACAACTTCACTAAAAACCCTTGGAAAACTCAAAAATATGTCAATAAAATTTTAACTGAACTTTACACGAATGACCCTGAAGGCCTAGCTGGTAATGAAGACTGCGGACAAATGTCAGCTTGGTATGTGATGAGCTCAATGGGTTTCTACTCTGTAACCCCGGGTACTGACTTTTACCTAACAGGAACTCCCCTATTCGAATCTTACTCCATTCAACTCGAGAATGGAAATGAATTCAATATGACAACTGAAAATTATGATGCCGAGAACATCTATGTTAAAAACATCAAACTCAATAATAAGCCATTGAATAGAAACTTCATTTATCATCATGAAATTATGAATGGTGGAGATATTGTCTTCGAAATGTCAGCAAAGCCTCGAGAGTTTTATGGTAATGCTCCCTTTGTGAAAATTAAAAGTAATCCATTAATGCCCTCCCCCTTTGTAGAAGAATCAGAGAGGGTATTCGTTAAAAAACGTAAAGTAGTGTTATCCAGTGCTGAACCTGTTGTCGCCATCAGATACACTACTGACGGTAGTGTGCCCACAGATAAAAGTGACATATATACTCGACCAATCAAAATAAAAGCATCCACCCAAATTATCGCTAAATCATTTGGCGTGAATGAAGAGAGTTTTCCCATTTACACTGAATTTCACAGAGCACAAGCAAAATGGAAATTGAAAGCCAACACTTCTTATTATCACCAATATTCAGGAGGATCTGACAGAGCCTTGATCGATCAGATTAGAGGAAATCAAGATTTCAGAACAGGCTCTTGGCAAGGATATTATGGAGATGACTTAGACGTAGAGATTGATTTCAAGAAGAAAATGGATATTGAAGGAGTATACTTAAGTGCTTTACAAGATGTCAAATCCTGGATCTGGTTTCCAACTGAAGTTGAGTTTTTCACTTCAAAGAATGGAAAAACATGGTATCCAATTAAAAAAATCGTCAATTATGAATCCCCTAAGAAATCAGGCAATTTCATTAAGGAATTCGGATTTGATCAGAAGTTTACCACCCGACATTTAAGAATTGTAGCAAAGAATTATGGAGGTTGCCCTGATTGGCATTTAGGAGCCGGCAACCCAAGCTATATCTTCGCAGACGAAATCATAATCAACACAGCCAAGTAAATTATACCTCTTTTTTGGTATTGTAGGTTCTCTACTCACTGTATACCTTTGTCATCATACTATTTAAAACGAATCTAAATAAGACAAATGACAACGACAAGAAAAATTTACAGACTGGCATTCTTTGCAACGATTACAATTCTTTCAATTAGTTCTTGCAAAAAGAAAGGATGTACAGATTTAGATGCTCAAAATTATAGTTCAGAAGCTGAGAAAGATGATGGCTCATGTAGTTTCTATGAGACTCCTTTAACTTATGCCTTCACAGATCTAGCCGGCAATAATACGGTTAGTTTTTCAGGTCAAACTGAAAGACTTAATCAACTCGAGGAACTTACGACATACATGAAGAGTGGAACTTCTACTACAATCTCTGCTAATAGCATGAGAAACATGTTCTATAATATTGGAGATAACGGAAACGGAAATTTCACTTTCTCTTCTACGAAACAATTAGGTAATAAATGTCTTTTCAGTGATACTTCATTATTCACAGGGTACATGACTGTTCATGCCGCGGCATCTATTGATTTTGCTTCAACAGCGGCCAGTGGTCAAGCTGGAGTCCTTACTTCAGGAACATCAACTTATTTATTTGACGCTAACGGAATTGAACATGTTCAGTTAATTGAAAAAGGACTTATGGGTGCGGTATTTATGCACCAAGCGGCCAACATATATTTGAGTACAGCAAATATGAATGCAGACAATGTAGCTGCAGTTGACAGTGTTCAAGGTAAATACTATACAAACCAAGAGCATTACTGGGATGAAGCTTTTGGATATTTCGGTGCACCGGTTGACTACCTAACAAGCATTGAAACATTCAGGTTTTGGGCTAAATACTGTGACTCAAGAGATACTCAGTTAGGAAGTAAACAAGTTATGATGAATGCTTTCCTAAAAGGAAGAGCAGCAATCATCAATAATGACAACACGACAAGAGATGCTCAAATATTAGTAATCACTGATATGTGGGAGAGAATCTCGGCAGCTCAGGCAATTTCTTATTTAGAAGGAGCTAGAGACAATTTCGGAACCGATAATGCCCTGTTTTTGCATGAACTATCTGAAGCTTACGCCTTTATTGCAAACCTGAGATACTGTCCTTTAGTTTCTCGAACAATTGATATAACACAAATTGACGCAATATTAGACACAACGATTGGAACTAATTTTTGGGCGGTAACAACGGCAGATTTAACATATGCAATAAATGAATTAAATGCCATTTACAACTTTTAGGATGAAGTCAATAAAATTCATACTTTCAACGATTGCAGTCATTCTGACCCTTATCGCTTGTAATAAAGATGCCGAGAAGCCAGATTTCGATAGAGGAGCCATGCTTTCAGACTTAACAACGAATGTGATTAAGGCTTCGGTCCTAGTAGCATCAACCGAACTGGCAAGTTTACAGACTCTTTCTCAAACTTTTGAAGCAAATCCTGATCTAGCGAATTTGAATGCCGTGCAAAATCAATTTATAGAGGCGTATAAAAAATTTCAACATTGTAAACCTTTTGATTTTGGTCCTTTTGAGGATCATGGAATTATTCGCGCGTTGAATACTTATCCTACCGACACTTTAAAAATCAACAATAATATATCTCTGGGAGTTTATAGTTTGAGTTCTGTTGAAAATGCACAGGCAGTAGGCTTCCCAGCACTTGATTTTCTTCTATTTAATGGAGATGACTCAGATATCTTAAACAGTTTCACTGCTCATGCTGATGCCACAAAAAAGATGACGCTCTTAAACGATTTGGTTTCCAAAATGAAAACGGAGTTCGAATTAGCGAAAAACCAATGGGATGTGACAACTTCAGGTTTCGTAGCCGCTGATGGAAATGATGTTGGCGGATCAACCAGTATTTTATTCAATGCGTTTGTGATGGATCTGGAACTTCTAAAGAATGCCAAAATCGGTATTCCAGCTGGATATCAAACTGGAGGGACTACCCTACCAAATTACGTTGAGGGATATTATTCACAATCTTCAATCGATCTAGCGAAAGAAAGTGTCCTTGCTTTAAAAGACGTATTTACAGGTTCATCCGGAATAGGATTTGAAGAATATATCAGAGATGTCGAAGACGGAGTAGAAAACTCTCTTGCTGATCAAATTATTGGCAGATTTGACCTTTGTACAACTTCTTTAGATGCTATCGGCAATCCACTATCTGAAGAAGTAGATACTGATGCTACCACAGTAACAGCAGTATACAACAATATCAAAACTTTAGTTACTTACATCAAAACTGACATGTCATCTGCCCTTGGGCTTCTAATTACTTTCCAAGATAATGATGGTGACTAAGCTCCAGTCTTTAAGAGACTCTCTTCACAGTCA
>JBLFXO010000075.1:0-12690 GCA_047609865.1 Arenicella sp. | reverse complement strand
TTGAAAGGTTCAACATATCAATTTGTTGACCACTTACCACCTGATAATCTGACCCGCCATTGAGAGAATAATAGATTTCAAAATTTGAAGAAGCGGATTTAATTGTGAGAACACTTTGAGATTGAGAAGTGAAAAAGGCACTTTCAGCGGTGAACTCATTCCTCAAAAAATCAGGATGACCATCAAATATCAACCTCTTATCCGGGATTAAAAACCACAAGACAATTAGCATGAGTCCCAATAAAAATGGGAGCGAGTTGATATTTTTGAAGTAAGACACTTAGTCTTTTTGAAAAGGAATAAATATAAATACCGCCACGAATGCAATTAGTCCGATTGCAGTTTGAACCACACTTCCGATACCACAACCCATGCCAATAATTAATATTGAAAGTTGGCCTAACTGTTTACGTTTGCAATCTTCTTTTTTCAAGAAAAGCACCAAAATCGCGGCTCCTAGAATACTAAATGGCAAAGAATACTTCACCAAAGAACTTAGCAAAGCAACGAGAATAGCCGTTAACGTACTGTTTGAAATTAGTTTTTCTTTGAATTTCTTATTGAAAATAAACTGAAATACGAATGCCATCAAAGCAGCACTAATCAGTTGAAAAAGAAACAGTGGAATATGGCTTAATGAAAAGCCATTTAGACTGTCAACGAATAAATTTTTTAAAAACTCCATAACTTAATATGGGTGTACGGAAATTTAAAGAATATGTTCGCTAGTTTTTTGAGCATATGACGGTAACTCAATTCCGTAATTCTTCAAGAAAGTTGGCATGATTTCACAAGTATTCAATTGATCAGTAATAATGTCTGATTTTTGAAAGGATGGATGGTATACAAAAAAGTGTCCTTGCGGGATGTGGTAGGCCGTTGCAGAGGATTTATCTTCAATTACAACATTCTCTAAACCAGAATCTTCTATGTTCAGAGGCTTTCCATTCAATTCAATTTTGCACTCTTTTAGATTTTGTTGTCCAAGGTCAATTGAAAATCTATTTTCTCCTAAATATCTTGTGGTAATATCATTGCCGTTAATCTTGAAAGTTCCCATCATTTGTTTAAATTTTTCTTCGTTTTTCACGAAGTAATTAAACTGCGGAAGCATGGATGGTAAAAATTCGAAATCACTGCTCTCTATATCAAAGTTCTCAAAGAACTTCTCATGATCCGTCACATACAATTGGGTTTCTATTGGCTCACATTCAATAGCCTCTTGCCCCATACTTGAAGTAAAAATTAGCTTAAATTCCTGGTTTTTATTTACAAAAACAGCTAGTTTTCTCAGCATATCATCTGCCTTATCCATGGTGAATAAGATTTCATTGCTGTATCTAGATAACCACTCTTGGTCATATTTCAAGTCTTCATAATCCTTTGGGAACAAGGCCGCCCAATACCTGTGTTGACTAGATGCCACATGATTTGTAAAAAATGTTGTGAAGTCCGGCTTGTTCTTTTTCAGCAGCTTGTAAAAAACGTCAAAGCTTAAAACAGTTTGATACGTTCTTCTTCTCACCGACTTCCATCTCTTTGTTCTCTCTTGAACCAAGTGACCAGCCACATCTGACATAGTACTTGCCTTAAACCCAAGACTGTTCACCTTTGTGGCCAACTTAAGCATATCTTTAAATGGAATAGAAGAATCAACATTACGCGCTGATTTTCTTGATAACTTCAGATTGATCTCTTGAAAAAGTTCTACTGACTTCGGAAAGCACTCTGCGCCTGCAGCAAAGACATCTGGAACATAGAAGCTATATTCGCCTTGTTCGTCTGGCCTTGGATAAGAATGAAGTGAACCGAAAACGCCTGCCTTAATTTTATTTTTTTCCAGGATTTTCCAAATTGGAGGAAATTCTTCATCAACTTCCTTTAAGTTTTGATTGAAGTCTGAAATAAAATGTTGCGCATTCGTCACTCCTCTATGTAATGTTGGCCATGTGCTCCAAGGAGAAAGATGACCACCATTTTCAGAAAATGAAATACTTTTTTTGAATTGATCGTAATTCTGAGCAAGCCATGATTTGGGCCTCATCTCACGATAATAGTCCATCACCCTCATTGGAACTTCATTCAATTCAAAAAAAATTAGCTTGTGCATATGACTTATTAAAGGCAATGTTTATTTAGTAAAAGTATAAAAACTATCTGAAGTCGCCTCATCCAAGCCTCTTATCTGCGACAATTTAAATCTATTCTAAATGGTAAATGAATTTTTATATTTGTGCCGCCGTGTCTAAGAAATCCGACCATATTGACATTATCAACAGCCTGAGAGGAATCGCCGCTCTGAGTGTGGTATTGTATCACTTTGTTGTGACGACAATTGATTTTGTTCAAAATGAGACAGTTAAAGATGTTTTTCATTACGGAAGTCGGGGAGTTCAACTATTCTTTATCATATCTGGTATCGTAATACCACTATCATTATTGAACTCTGGCTATACTCTGAAAAACTCCTGGACCTTCATAAAAAAACGATTCGTCAGAATTGAACCTCCCTATTTAGTAGCCGTTGCTGTTGGTATTCTCTATTTAATAGTGAGAAATTACATTCCAGGCACAACTGAAATAGATATGACTCCTAGCTTCACTGAAATAATTCTTCATCTAGGATATTTGATTCCATTTGTTGAAGGAGCTGAATGGATAAACCCTGTTTTTTGGACATTGGCTGTCGAATTTCAATATTACCTTGCACTAGCACTGTTATTTCCGCTGATTTTATCTAAAAAGACAACTCTTAGACTACTGTTTTATGCAATATTCATTGGAGTTTCCTTTATTCCAATCGGCACCCATTTCTTCCCATACTGGGCATCTTACTTCATGGTCGGAATAACTTATGTTTTGTTCAAAAAAGAGTTTGTAGGATTGGCTGAATACGCAATTTTAAGTGTTGTCTTGGGAGCTGTGATAATTTATCATCAAAACCTTGTAGACTTTGGTATCGCCCTTGGCGCCATTTGTCTTATTCACTTTGTTCCGAAATTTAAATGGAAGCCGACCTTATTTTTAGGTAAGATATCTTATTCACTATACTTGCTGCATTCCATGATTGGATCTGCTTTAGTCAACTACTTATCTCACATTTACAGATCTCCAATTCAGCAATTTCTTGTGATAGCGGCGGGTGTTATGGTAAGTATATTATCAGCATACGTGATGTATCGACTCATAGAAAAGCCTACCCACGCTTTTGCCAGAAAAATAAAATAACTTATATCGTTTTATTTTTCTCTTCTAAAATCTTAAGAAGGTATTGTCCGTATTGATTCTTAGCCAAAGGTTGTGCCAACTTCTCTAATTGTTTGGCATCAATAAATCCTCTTCTAAATGCTATCTCTTCAAGACAAGAAACTTTCAATCCTTGTCTTTGTTCAATAGATGCAATAAAATTTGAAGCTTGAATTAATGATTCATGAGTTCCTGTATCTAACCAAGCCATTCCTCTACCCAATAATTCAGTTTGTAAAGATCCTTCTTCTAAATACAATCTATTCAAATCAGTAATTTCAAGTTCTCCTCTAGGAGAAGGTTTGAGTGCTTTGGCTTTTTCAACAACTGTATTATCATAATAATAGAGCCCTGTCACAGCGTAATTTGATTTCGGATTTTCAGGTTTCTCTTCTAAACCTATTGCCTTTTTATTCTCATCAAACTCAACAACTCCATACCGTTCAGGATCATTCACATAATATCCAAAAACGATAGCTCCGCTCTTAACTTCAGCAGACCTTCTCAATATTGTGGATAGCCCATAACCGTAAAAGATATTATCTCCTAACACAAGACAAACTGAATCATCACCAATGAATTCCTCACCTAAAATGAAGGCTTGCGCCAATCCATCAGGAGAAGGTTGTACTTTATATTCAATAGAAATTCCTAGCTCACTTCCGTCACCTAACAACTCTTCAAATACTAGAATATCTCTAGGAGTTGAAATTATTAAAATCTCCTTTATTCCCGACAACATTAATACCGAAAGCGGGTAATAAATCATGGGCTTATCATAAATAGGTAAAATCTGTTTCGATACGGACTTTGTCAAAGGATACAATCTAGTTCCTGAACCACCTGCTAATACAATTCCTTTCATTGAATAAATGTTTACACTCTTAAACGTTGAATTTGTCCGCTTTGTTACCATTTCAAGGGTATTTATGAAATATTAGGACAATTATTGCGCTCACTGGTGAAAGGGAACTATTTTTGCTATACTTAATTTAAACTTATTTATGAAGTCATTCTTTTCTATACTGCTTGCCTTGATTAGCATAGCGTCTTATTCTCAATGTGATTCTTCTTCTTATGAGATTGGTGGCAAATTGACCACTAATTCAGTGAGAAGTATTGAGGTAACATTAGATGATAGAAATGGAATGATCCCAAGTCCGGGTCAAATTATTAATCTCACTAAGTATTTTGAGTCAAGTTTATTTGGGTTTAAGTCTACTGGTTGGTTGGATATAGCTCAGGCAGAGGCCATAGGGTACGACCCAAACAATAACAAAGTAAAACTAAAAGTGATTGAAGAACATTCTGAAATGACGATTAATGGTAAAAAGAAAAATCACTTTGAAAGAGGGAATATTGTAAAAATGAGCTGGAAAACGGCTCCAATTGTTGAACAAAAAGTTGAAATTGTTGATAATGACACCATTTCAAAAGGTGAACTCTTATGTGGGTATAGACATGGAATTTGGTGCTATTACTACAGAACTGGCCAAATGCAAGAAAAAGACAATTACTATATGGGTAAGCCAGACGGTGCCTACACATCTTGGTTTGAAGAAGGAGAAATAAAGGAAACCGGTTCTTACATCAAAGGCACAAGAGAAGGAGCTATGACAGTTTATTTCAAAAATGGTCAACCAAAGAAAATTGTGAATTATAAAGACGGGATGAAAGATGGTCCCTATCTCAAATTCAACGAAGATGGCACAAATGAGTACAAAACAACTTACGTTGAGAATGAATTAAACGGACCTTTTTCATTCTATTATTCTGACGGAACCAAGAAAGAAGAAGGAACTCATAAATTTGGAAAAATGGAAGGTCCAATGAAAGGTTTTTATGAAGATGGAAATATCTTTTTTGAAGCCAATGTTCATGAGGATAAAAAGCATGGCGCCTACACCGGATTTTATAGAACGGGTCAAAAATATATTGAAACGAACTATACCATGGGTACATTGGACGGACCTTATTTGGAATATCACAAAAATGGAGAAATAGCAGTGATATCATCATTTACAGAAGGGGAAGAAGATGGTAACTACAGCTCATCATTCCCAAATGGGAAGCTCAAAATTAAGGGGTTAATAAAAAAAGGCACGAAGATTGGATATTGGGAAGAGTACTATTCTAATGGCGATTTGAAATCAAATGGAAACTTTGGAGAAGATGGAAAAAAGATTGGCAAATGGTTTGATTGGGATAAAAATGGAAAGAAGAAAAAAACTAAGTACTAATTTTTAGTATTTTAGCTTTGTTAATTGAAACACTATGATGATAAAACTACTTGTTATAAGCTCTCTCGTATTAGCTAGCTTAGCTGCTAGCGCCCAATGCGAACCAAAAGAGTACACAGAAAAATATAAAAACGGTTCTTACGTAATTGGTCAATTAGCTTGTGACGAAAAAACCGGTGAATGGAAATATTTTGACAAGAACGATAAACTTCTGAAAAAGGTGAACTTTGTTAAAGGTCAATTGAATGGTGAAAGATCGATTTGGTTTCCTAACGGACAAGAAAAAGCATTAGAAAACTGGAGTAACGGAAAACTGAATGGTATCGTTCAATATTGGACTGAAGACGGAACAATGACTGAAGAATCAAATTACGAAGTTGGAAACCTTCAGGGATCACAACAAGAATGGTTTGAAAATGGCAAAAAGAAGTCAATGACAACTTTTATTGACGGGAAAAAGTCTGGCGAATACGAACTCTATTATGAGAATGGGAATTTGAAAGAAAAAGGAAAATTTTTAGAAGGAGAGCCAGATGGCGAGACAAAGTCTTTCTTTGAAGGTGGTTCTTTATCTTCAGAAATCAATTATTTAAATGGCGTGCAAGCAGGAAAGTATTCAACTTTCTTTAAAGATGGTTCTGTAAGTGTTCAAGGTGAATACGAAGAAGGAAATCAAATTGGACTTTGGAAAACATTCCACGTAAATGGACAACTAATTGCTAATGGATTTTATAAAGACGGAAGTAAAGATGGTCTTTGGGAAGAATGGTACATGACTGGAAAGCCAAAATCTAAAGGAACATATTCAAACGGAGAAAAAACAGAAGTTTGGTATGAATGGGATTCAGCAGGTAAAAAGACCAAAACAAAGATTTAATCTTTGAATAATCTTCTTAAGACATTAGGACCCGGAATTCTTTTCGCTTCTACGGCGATAGGAGTTTCTCACTTAGTACAATCCACACAGGCAGGAGCTAACTTTGGCTTCACTCTTTTATGGGCTATATTACTAGCCAACCTTTTTAAATATCCCTTTTTCGAATTCGGAAGTAGATATGCTAACGCTACTGGTGAAAGTATTATTACAGGATATAGAAAATTAGGAAAAGTACCACTCCTACTCTATTTTATCATTACCGTCATTTCAATGTTCTTAGTTACTGCAGCTGTAGGTTTCGTGACCTCTGGCTTTATGCAAAACCTTTTCGGAATTAAAGAGATTCTAACAACAGTTGCCCTAGTTTTTGCAGTTTGTTTAGCCGTATTGATATCTGATAATTTTAAGATACTAGACGTTCTAATTAAGATCATTGGAATTGTTTTACTCCTTTCTACCCTAACTGCATTTGTACTTGTCTTAATAAAAGGAGCGGCAACTGAGCAAAGTCTGTTCTCTTTTGAATCTATTGATATGGTCGCCTATTGGGGCTTCTTAATTCCATTAATGGGTTGGATGCCTACTGCGGTTGACTTATCAGCATGGAACAGCCTTTGGACAATTGAAAGAATTAAACAAACAGGGTATCATCCTAAACTCAAAGAAACTTTGTTCGATTTCAATTTTGGATATATTCTTTCTGCCCTACTCGCTATTTGCTTTATTACTTTAGGTGCGTTCGTCATGTTTGGTACTTCAGCCAAAATATCAAATTCGCCAATTGGGTTTTCAGGAGATGTTATCAGTTTGTATACAAAAGCCTTCGGCGAATGGGCATATCTGATTATTGCTGTTTCAGCCTTTTCCATCATGTTCGGAACATGCATTGCTGTGTTTGATGGATACTCAAGAGCAATGACGGCTGTTATTAAAGAAGGTAGAGTTGTATTCAATAAACCAGCATTTAGCGAAGCTAAAACGAAGAACATTTATAGGATGATTCTTTTCTTAATCTCAATAGGCTCTTTTTTATTGATCTATTTCTTTTTACCAACTAAAGAAGATCCTTTGGCCTTTAAACAATTAGTAAACATTGCAACCTCTGTTTCTTTTGTTCTTGCTCCTATTGTAGCTGTCTTTAATCTGAAATTGATGAGTGCCAAGTATGTAGGAGAATCTCATGTACCTCCAGTCTGGATGAAGTTATTGGCCTATGGTGGTATCATTTTCTTGAGCGTTTTCACGGTCTTCTATATTTTTCAAGATGCGATAATCCTATCCCTAACTAATTAAGGGCATGTTAATTGATTAATAACTTTTAATAAAAAATCGGTTTATTGAGAGATTATTCATTTGAATAACCCTATTTTTGCCAAAAAATTAAGAGAATGAGCATTGCAGAATTATTTGAGAACGGTGAGAGAACACAAGACAAAAGTCAGTTCAGAAACCTTGTTATGGTTGCTAAGTCAGACGGAGAAATTTCTTCAGAAGAAACTACCCTACTTGAAAATTTAGGTAAGCATTTAGGTTTAACTGAAGAGGCTATGAGCGATATCGTCAAGAATCCTCAAGACTATGAAATAAAACCTCCTGTAAGCAGAGTTGAACGTTTTGAACAAATGGTCAACTTGATTCAAATGGTTCAAGCAGACGGAAAAGTAGAAGATGCTGAGATGTCAATTTTAGAAAGAATTGCAGTTGGTATTGGATATTCTGATTTGGATGACGTAGATGTTGAGAGTATTCTTGCATTGATAGTCAGAGGAGAAGACACAGAAGTTATTATTCAAGAGCTTCTTTAAGCTTTTAAAAATATATTCAGAGCCGACTTTCTTTTGAGAGTCGGCTTTTTTTTGTGCCAGCCGGGCGCGTGATCCACTATAGTTCATGTCTAGGACTACTCCCGATAGCTATCGGGATCAGCCACCCAACATGAAGCTGCCGTTACTCCCACTGCTGGAAAACGCGGATTACTTTTTGTCTCTTTAGTTAAATGAAAATCCTTTTCATAATTTTTTTTTTCTGATTGCTGGCCAATTAATTGCTCAAGAACCAGACACTATTCCAGAGGATTGGAATATCTCAGAATATCTTCCTAAAGGTGCTATGGTATTGTTATGGTCTGAGGATGTAGACACCTCAGCAAATGAAACTAGAAGAAGTATTTTAAGTGAAGAAAAGCAAACTGATTCCTTAGGAAAAACATATTACACAATGAGCCAATTGAGATCTGCAGGGCCTTTATTTGATGATTGGTATACTCCAATTGTTTTTAGACATCCACCCGCTGATCATCAAGGCGAAGCCGACCCAAGACATTATACGATTGAACGAAAAGAAGAATACGACCACATTCCTTCTTTACATGAATTAAAAACGGTTTGGTATCGGGGAAGTCACTACTTCAATATGAATAGCAAGTTTAAACAAGAATTAATCGGCATCAATTGGGAAATGTGGATGAAGTATTATGTGTGGTATTCTACGAAGGAGGATTGTAAGGCTTTTAGGTAAAGACGGTGCGCTCCGCTTTTGGTAATTGGCCATTGGTGCGCGCTCTGCGATCGCTCCTGGGTTTTACTTTAGTCAATACTTATTAATTTTGAAACAACCTACGACAGGGCAGAGTTGAGAAAGGGATTGATCCTCCCCCTCTCCCGATAGCTATCGGGACCCCTCCTGCCAGCAGGAGTGCTGCGCAGCGAAAAGCCAGCAGTCTGGAAGTGAAAACTCACAACTCAAGAGTAAGCCTTCTTCAACTCATCCAAAATCCTAACAACAGCTGGGCAAATCTCTGTATTCCTCACTGACAGCTCAACTACCTGATAAAACCTTTTACGATTGGTATGCGGATATTCTCTACAAGCCAAAGGCCTTGCTTCATAAACTGAGCAGTAATTATCAGCTCCTAAGAAAGGACATGGGGCAGATCTAAATACATAATCACCCTCATTATCCATCTCCATATGTTGAGCAATCAAATCGACTGGCTTGACTCTCAAATGCTTTGCTAAACGATCGACATCTTTATCGTGAATAGCAGGGCTGGTGGTTTTACAACAGTTACCGCAGTCCAAACAATCAATCTCGTTAAAGGTTTCTTCATGAAGTTGATGCACCTTTTGATCCAAATCTTTTGGCTTCTTCTTTTTTAATCGCTTTGCCAATTTCTTGGTTTCAGCAATGTTCTTGGCACCATCTTTTAAGATTCCCTCTAAATCCATAGTGCGAAGTTAAATTAGATAATCTTAATTTATCCTTAATTACCGCCCTTTATGTACAATTAAACCTTTCTCACTTTTTAAAGTCTTAACTTTGTCCAAAATTATTGAATGAGACTCTTTTTTACCTTTATACTCATCTGCACCTCAGCATTCCTAATGGCCCAACCACCTGGTGGCGGTCATGGAAAACCAGGTGGAGGAAAAGGAGGAAGAGGTGGACAACCAAAAGGTGAGATTTTTGGAAACGTCAAAGATTCTCTATCCAATACAGATGTTGCCTATGCTACTATTATCGCCCTTAGACAACCTATGGACAAAATGGTTGGCGGAGTAGTAACTTCTGATAATGGATCATTCTCTATTCCGGATGTGCCTTATGGCAAATACAATCTTAAAATCAGCTTTGTTGGATACGATACTAAGATCATTGAAAACGTTGTACTCAATGATGAAAACAACACTTTCCAATTAAAGAACCTAATTCTAGTTCCCACAACTTTAAAAACTGTTGAAGTGATTGGTGACAAGCCAACCATCACTTACGAAATAGATAAAAAAGTAATTAATGTTGAAGATCAAATCAATACTGCTGGTCAAACCGCCATTGAGATATTAGAAAACATTCCTTCAGTAACAGTAGCCGCAGACGGAACAGTTAGCTTAAGAGGATCATCTGGGTTTACATTATTGATTGATGGAATCCCCACAGCCATGGATGCTTCTGATGCTTTGGCAACGATTCCGGCCGCAAGTATTAAAGACATTGAAATCATTACAAATCCATCTGCTAAGTTTGATGCCGAAGGAACCTCAGGCGTAATCAATATTATTACGAAGAAAAGCAAGTTAGAAGGAATGTCTGGTTTAATAAACCTAACTGGCGGGCGATTCAATAATTACAACGGTGACTTTTCGCTAAACATTAAAAAGAGCAAGTGGACTTTTGATCTTTCAGGAAACATAGGAAACAGGTCAGGGCCTAACGCTTTGAGTGAGACAAGAACATCAACTTATGATTCGCTGGTGAACAGGATTGAATCTGTAGGTGAACAAAACTGGCAAAGAAGTGTATATGGTGGTGGCGGCGGAATCCAATTTACACCTAATAACTCTCATGTTATTGCCATTAGAACCAACTTAAAATGGATGAAGATGCTTCACTATAATAACAGTGATTTTGAAAGTTTTGATGATGATGTTTTGGTGGATGCTTTCGCTACTGAATCTGGAATGAATATCGACATGTTCAACAGTTCATCTAACCTTTACTATAGATATAACATCAAAAGAAATAAAGATCATTACATTAGTGTGAAGGCCATTGCCAACTTAAAAGACGTGGTACAGAATGATACTACCCTATCTCGTGATGATGAAGGAAATATTGTTGCGGGAAATCTTTATACAGAGACCGGTCCTTCAAATTCATACCGTTTCAATATTGATTACAAACTTCCGATCAAGAAGAATATGAAGTTCGAAACTGGCGTTCAAGCACAATTTGGACAGAGTGGAGATATTGGGAAGAACTATACTTATAACACGGCAATTAATGAATTTGAATTTAACCAATTATTCAGTTCAGATGTTGATTATGTGAGGGATGTACATGCGGCTTACGCGATTTTTGCAGGCAAGAAAAATGACTTTGGGTATCAATTAGGATTGAGAGCTGAATATACGTTCAGAACTATCACTTCAACTTCGGCTGTTGAGTTTACAGAGATTAACCGATTAGATTGGTTTCCGTCAGCGCACTTTAGTTATTCATTCGATAATAAGAGTCAATTGTTAGCGAGCTATTCAAGAAGAATTCAACGACCAAGAAGTTGGTACTTTGAACCGTTCATTACTTGGGAGAGTCCTTATTCAGTGCGTTCAGGGAATCCTAATCTTCAGCCAGAATACATCAATGCTTTTGAATTGAATTACATGATTCCAATTAAGAAGACAGGTTTCTTCAGTTTAGAAGGATATGCGAGAATCAACAGCGGAGTAGTGAATAGAATATCCACCGTTTATGAAGAAGGAATTTTAATTGAACAGCCATATAACATTGGAACTTCAAGTGCTTACGGTGCTGAAGCATCTTTAGATATGCCAATCGTGAAGTGGTGGAAAATCAACTCAGGATTTAACGGATATTATTTTGAATTAGACGGAGAGCTGAATGATGTGGCTTATACATCTGAGTCTTTCAATTGGGGAGGTAGAATCACCAACACCTTCATTTTAGGAAAGAAAGACGCAGGAAAAAGAGACAGATGGATGCTTCAATTAGTATCAAGATATAAAAGTGGATCGGTTACCGCTCAAGGAAGAAGCTTAGGAGCCTACACGCAAGACATCTCATTAAAGAAAAGCTTTTGGAAGAATCGCTTGGCTTTTACATTACAAAGCAGGAACCTTTTGGCGACTTCAAGAAGAGTGAATTACTGGACAACTGCCAATGTTGATATCGAAACAATCAGAAAACCTTTAGCACCGCAAGTACAATTAACAGTTTCATTGAAGTTGAACAACTACAAAAAGGTGTTTGGCCGTCAAGAGACTTTAGATGATTTCTAAAATGAAAAAAATATTCCCTTACACCATGCTGGCCATTGCGGCCGTGGCGATCATCTACATGATGACATCTATCACAACAAAAGATACTCAGGGGATTGGTCTGATGCATCCAAAGCATTTGATTTCTGCTTCTATCTTTATTATTGCCTTTACTATTGGGGGATCGAAGCTTCTTAAATAGTTATGAGGTATTAGTGATGAGTTATGAGATTCTATTTCAAACTTCAATACAAGCGCTTTTATCGAAACGCTAAAGACAACAATTCAAGTTTATTGATTGCTGCTCTAATAACGCTGATACTAGTCAGCTTATTGAGTTCATTGATAATTCAGCGATTTGAATATGGGAGCGAAATCGTAGCCATTATTCCCCTTGGCCTGGTAACAATGTTGAACTCGAAGAAACACCTGTACTTTCTCAACCTTCATTTTCAAAAAATGGAAATCTTAAAAATCAGATGGATTGAAAACTTGATAATTTGTGTCCCTTTTGGCATCATACTTTCAGCCCATTTAGAGTTTTATTTTGCCC
>JBLFXO010000074.1:0-12866 GCA_047609865.1 Arenicella sp. | reverse complement strand
ATAGCCGCCGTATCCATATCCATAACCATAACCATTATGATTAATTTTAACTGCATTTAATGCAATGAATAGTTTGTCAACTTTTTCAGTTTCTACTAATTCTCTCACCCTTTGGGCAAAATATCTTTTGGAATAATTCGCTCTAAATATATAAATAGGGCAATCTGCTTTATTCAAGACACTAATTCCATCAGAAACAATTCCAACTGGAGGATTATCAATAATTATGACGTCATACTCCTTTTTAAATTCTTCAATGGTTTTATCTAAAGTATCTCCAATAATTAGTTCAGATGGATTAGGTGGAATTGGTCCAGAGGTAATAAAATCAAAATTCTCTAGTTCGCTTTGATGAATACACTTCTTCCAGTCTTCGTTATTTGCAAGAATGCTACTCATTCCTATGTTATTGTCGACATGCAAAGCCAAGTGAACTTTTGGCTTTCTTAAATCAAGATCAATCACCAAAACTTTTTTACCGGACATTGCGATAATACCACCAATGTTAACAGCAACAAATGTCTTTCCTTCTCCCGAAATTGAAGATGAGATAGCTATGACATTTGATTGTTCAGGTTTTAATATGAATTGTAAGTTTGATCTAATGTGTCTAAAACTTTCAGCTAGGGCCGATTTTGGACTCATATGGACTACCAGAGTAGAATTGTATTCTTGAGTTTGTATTTTAGGAATAACCCCCAAAAAGCCAATACTTGAAGGTACAAGCCCCTTTAGTTCGTCTGCTTCTTGAATGTCATTGAATGTGATGTATTTAATGAGTAAAAACACTAGAGATATAAAGAAAGTCAAGATGATAGCAATCGTGTAAATCAAACTTTTGTCAGGAGAGATCAAGGCTGCATCAGATGGGGCTTGAAGAACCATATTATCCATGGTGAATCCTGCTTTTGATATTGCGTATTGCGTTTTCTTCTCTATCAGTAAAGTATAGTATTTCTCGTTTAGATTGAACATTCTGTTCAATCTAGAAAGCTCCATTTCTTTTTCAGGAATACCATATAACTGGCTTTCCACTTTATAGATCCGATTCTGAATGCTTTGCTGCTTAAACTTTAACTGATCTTTCACAGTAGATATTATCCTAAAAATATTTCCGATTTGCGAATCAATATTTCTAGTCGCTTTTTTAAGTCTGTCGTTATTCTCAGTAACACTATATGTCAAATCCTCCTTTTTGACCAATAATTCATGAAGTTCTTCTAATTCTGCAATTAATAACTCCTCGTAGTCAGTTCCTGTCACGGCAGGAATGATCTTATAGATTTCTATTCTATCCTCTAATTGAACAGATTTTTCAACTTCATTAATTAGTTCAAGCTCAAAATCTACATCTAGAAGCTGATTTTGTAAATCATTACTTCTTTCCATTATTTGAGCAGTCACGTACTCTGGGTCAGAAACAGCAATACGATCTTTAAATGACTGAATAGCGGTTTCAGACTCTTTGAGTTGAACAAAAACGGTATCCAACTGGCTATCAATAAAGTCAAGAACATTTGCAGAACTTTGTCGTTTCTTTTCTAAATCATATTGAAAGAAAGTTGTTATAACTGAGGAAACGACATCTTTACTCAGAACTCGATTATTAGATTTGAATGATACTTTGATTGTTTTCGCTTCCGGATTCAAGGCGTAAACCGCTAAATGAGGATGAAGAACTCTGGTTAGATTGCTATAGTTGTTGAAAGTGAAATATAAATTGTTCTCATTACTTACGGCATAGAAGGCATCCTTGTTGTTAATTTTGAAAATCAAATTAAAGTGCTCATTATTAACAGGAGTGTTCGCCTTTATATCAAAATTCTCTTCTTCTCCAGATTTCTTTATAAAACTGAGTTGAACATTATTTTCACCAAGACTTTTTACTGCTATTTTTGAACCTATCAAGCTACTATCCTTAAGCTCCAATATCGTTACATGATAACTTGAGAGCAAATATTTTTCTTCTGTCAATATTTCTCCTTCAGAGTAATAAGAAATCTCTAGGTTCAAATTCTTCAAAGATTTTTCAAGTAAAAACGTAGAACGAAGTAATTCGATATCTTCAGATAAAGAGTTTTCTTGCTCAAATCCGTCTATATCTAGAATTCGCTTTCCTTCATCTTGAGAACTTCTTTGAATAATCGCAGAAGATTCATAAATGGGTTTCGTATATCTCAAGTAAATAAATGCAGCCGTCAAACTCAAAACCAATAGAATCAAAGGAACAAATTTATTCCTATTCAATACTGTCAGCATTAAATTCAGATCAAGATCCTTATTGAATCTTGAAGTCTTTTGATTATTATTTTGATTTAGATTCTCCAAATTACGGCGCTAAAATTAATGCAACGATTACCGCAGCACTTGAAATCAAGGAAATAACGGGTGCAACTTCTCCCAGAATCTCCCTACCTAATTCTGGGTCTGGCTCCACATAAATGTAATCATTTGCTTGAACAATAATATCTGCATACGCCAAGCCGTCAATTGTTGAAAGATCAATTTTATAAACCCTTCTTTTTCCTTCAGCGGTTTTTCTAATTAACTTGATTCTATTCGCTCGTCCTCTTTCAGCAACACCTCCTGCCAAAGCAAGAGCTTCTAATAAGGTAACATTGTTGTTGGCCATATATAAAACTTGAGCTTCTCCCCCATTACCAGGGAATACAATTACTCTTCTGTTAGTTACGGCTATTTGAACAAACGGATCTACATAATCTGCACTATATAAATCAGACAAATGTTTTTCTGCTTCTCTAATTGATTCCCCTACCAAATTCACTTTTCCTAAAACTGGAAGATTGACCATTGAATCGTTTTGAATCACATAGTTCAAAGAGTTATTTGGATTAAATAACTGATTTTGAGAATTTCCCTCTAGGGTTGCAATATCTAATAATTTGAAACCATCATTTGTAAAGAAACGCAATTGAAGTATATCATTCTTGTCAATCTGGTAGTCATTTTTCGTAGCATTCAAAGAGTCAACGTCAGCAAACTGATAGTCTTTATCAGTTCTTAACAACAAATTGCTATTAATTCCACAACTTTGAATAACTAGTGTGGACAGACCTAAAACTATTATTTTAATATTTCTTTTCATTGGATAACTCCTTTATTTTCAAGCGCTTCAATATAGACTTTCTCCATATCTGAGCAAAGTCTATCATAGCTGAACTTATCCTTTACGTGATTCCAGCCATTTTGTGACATTTTTTCACGTAAATCTTTAGATTCAATCATTTTTCGCAATTCTTCTTTGTACTTCTCCCGATCTTCAAGAGCTACTACTATTCCTGTATCATTCTCTAAAACTATATCCCTCACTCCTCCTACATCAGTTGATATAACCGGAACAGATGATGCTTGGGCTTCAATTAGACTTACAGGAGTACCTTCATTTAGTGAGCAAAGAACCACCAAATCCAAGCCAGCAAGTGCAAACTCAATATTTTTAATCCATGAAGTAAAAACAAATAATTGCTTACCAAGTACTTTCTCAATTTCCTGAGCCTGAGATTTCAATTCTTCATTTAACTCTCCATCACCAATAACAACGATTTTAAATTCTTGCGAAGTGGTTGCTGCAATTTCTTTGGCTAAATCAAAAAGGAATGAGTGATTTTTTATCGGAACCAGTCTTCCAATAATACCAACTGCGACAATATCTTTTTCAATATTATACTTCACTCTGAATGCTTTATGATGCGCTTCTTTTTGAGTGTTAAAGCGTATCAAGTCAAACCCTAAATTGACGACTTTCACCTTTTCACTGGATGCAATTTTATATTGCTCTACTAATTCTTTCTTCTGGATATTTGAAATGGCGATTATTGCATCAGACTTTCTAGCCATTCTTCTTTCAATAACCTTGTATAGATTCGTTTTTACATTTCCAAAATAAGAATGAAAAACGTGACCATGAAAAGTATGAATGATAACTGGTACTTTCTCTTTTGAAGCAGCCATACGTCCAACGACCCCAGTCTTAGAGGCGTGAGTATGAACTATGTGTGGTTTAAATTCTCTGATTATTTTGCGGATTTCTTTGTATGCCTTTCTATCGTTCTTGAAACTTACGTCTCTTTGAAGACTTTCAATTAATTCAATTTCTACATTATACTGAGACGGAATAAAGGTTGATTCGCCTTCGTGACTCTCGTGACTTCCACCTATCAATTTAGTTTGAAAGCTGTCACTTAAAAAAGCAGAAAGGAAAGTTGCGTTATAGGTTGGCCCACCTAAGTTAAAGCGATTAATTATTCTAAGAATTCTAATTTTTTTCATTTAAAGCATGTATTTCTTCCACCAATTTTGAAAGATTAGCAACGACCATACCAGGTAAATCTTGTCTCCGAAATTTTTATTTTCTACCTTTTTCAAGAGAATCCTAATCCCTTCATAGTTAAAAACGCCTTGTTCTTCAATGAAACTTTCTGAGAATATCTCTGAGTTTAATAAATCACTTATCTTCTCAGAAAGCCACTCTTGCAAAGGAATTTCAAAGCCTCTTTTTGGCCTATCTATAATTTCTTCTGGTAAATCTTTTCGAAAGGTATCTTTCAAGATTCTCTTTGTGTTCTTCTTATCTAATTTATAAATCAAAGGAAGTGAATTTGCGAAATCTACTACTCCGGGATCTAAGAAAGGCGTCCTGACTTCTAAAGAATGAGCCATACTCATCAAATCAACTTTCTTGAGCATATCATTAGACAGAACAAAGTGTTGATCAGCAATCAAAGAATCACTTACATCTTGGATCATGTAGCCTTTCCAATTGATATCCCTGAAATGTTCTGGTCTCAGAACATCAATCACATCTTCAATAGATACAAAATGGCACCAAAGCCAATAACGCGCTTCAAGATCTAACTTTAATCCTGAATTCATTTTTTGTACTTTTCTATTGATTTGTCCCCACTTAGAAGATCTATTGTTTGAAAACCTCCCTAAAATAGAAGCAGCTCCTTGAACAAATATCTTATTCTTTCCAGTTAAATCTTCAGACCTTAATAGCGCTTTATGTTTGTTATACCCAGCAAATAACTCATCCGCCCCATCTCCTGAAAGTGCCACTTTCACATCTTTACCCGTCTCTTTAGCCAAAAGATAAGTTGCGAAAGCTGAAGAGTCTGCAAAAGGCTCATCTAACGCATTTAAGAAGTTTTCAAATTCATCATTGAAATCTTTTTTAGTTAGAATGAACTCGTGATGTTTAGATCCGATTTTTTTAGCAACTTTTCTTGCATGACCCGATTCATCAAAGTATTCATGATCAAATCCGATTGAAAATGTATCCAAATCACCTTTCATTCTAGCGGCTAGAGTGGCTATAACAGAAGAATCAACTCCCCCACTCAAAAAACAACCTAAAGGCACATCAGTTATCAATCTTCTCTCTACAGATTCACTCAGCAATCTTTCAAGTTCTATTTTTGAATCCTCATAATTCATTTTCGCATAAGGATTCCTTTGAACCTGCGAATATGACTTGAGAGTCAAACTCTTATCACTTATAACACCATATTGTCCGGGCATTATTTTATAAGCCTTTTCTAAAATTGTATGACTAGCTGGTATGTAAGTCAATCCTAAATAGTGATTCAAGGCATCAGTATCCATTGACTTATCAATATCAAAATGAAATAGTGTATTCAATTCAGAACAAAGGATAAACTTATCGCCATCTTCATAAAGTATGAGAGGTTTAATTCCCATTCTATCTCTAGCAAACAAAACTTCATCTCGCAAGGAGTCATAAAAAACGAATGAAAAGAATCCATTTAATTTTGACAGTGCCTTTTCTCTATATTTAATCAATAAATGAAGAAGCACCTCTGTATCAGACTCAGTCACAAAAGAAACACCCTTTGACAACAAGTCTTCTCTTAACTCTTTGAAATTATAAATCTCTCCGTTAAAGATCAAAGTATAGGCACCAGTTGGATCCACAAATGGTTGATTTGACCTCTCCTCGACATCTATAATTGACAATCGAACATGACCTAATGCAATATTGGAATATATTTTGCAGTCTTGATGATCTGGACCTCTGTGCTGCATGGCATCCATGGCGAGCTGAATCCGGTCGAAACTTGATTCGCCAGTTTTATTTTTTGCTAGTATGCCTATTATCCCGCACAAAGTTTCTAATTTAGAATTGACAAATATAGTTGGTAACCTCCGCTAAACAACAATAAATGAAGTATTTCTTAGCTCTTTTTATTTCCCTTCACATTGGACTTGATTCAAGGTCTCAAGAGATCCCTGTAAAGCCCAACAACTCGGTCCAATCGAGTGCTGAAGGCATAATGAAATTTGCGAAACTAAAACATGCTGCCTTCAGCTTTTATGCTAAAGACATGACCACAGGTAGTATTATCGCAGATTATAATGGCGATATGAGTATACCCTCTGCCTCAACAATGAAACTCGTATCTTCTTCAACTGCACTGCAAATTTTAGGAAGCGGGTACCGGTTCACAACAACCATTGCTTATTCAGGAACTATTGATTCTTTAGGCACACTGCATGGCGATATCTATATTATCGGAGGTGGAGACCCAACTTTAGGCTCAAAATACTTCACTAAATCTGGAGAAGAGAGAGACTTTTTATACGAATGGGCAGATTCAGCTTACGCAAAAGGAATTAGAAAAATTGAAGGTAGCGTAATAGCTGATGCTTCCATTTACTCTTACCAAGGTGCTCCGAGTGGCTGGATTTGGGGAGATATGGGGAACTATTATGGTGCCGGACCATCCGGACTAACTGTTTTTGATAACCTCTGTACTTTTCATTTCAAAACGGGTGAAGCTGCTGGAGATTCAACAGAATTAACATGTGTGACTCCCTATGTTCCAGACATAAAAATTCGTAATTATGTAAAATCCGCAGACTCTAAGAAAGATAACGCATACGTGTATGGAGCTCCCTGGTCAAAAGATTGGTTTGTGAGGGGTTCAATCCCTAAAAATAAAGACGATTTCAAAGTTAAAGCAAGCATGCCTGATCCTGAATACGTTTGCGGTTTAGAATTTGATCATGCCTTAGAGCAAGCTGGAATTGACGTAATGTACGCTCCAGCAACAATGAGAGAATTAAATAGAGAAGCTCCCTTTGAAAAGCCAGAATTGACAGAAGTATTCGTAAATAAATCACCTTATTTGAGCACAATTATCAACGTAACAAACAGGTCAAGTATCAACCTATTTGCTGAACATATTCTTTGTCAAATATCCGTGAAAAGATCTGGATACGGCAGCACATATAACGGCGCATTAATTTGTAAAAAATATTGGAATGGAAAAGTTGGCGCAGCTGGACTTAACATGACAGACGGAAGTGGCTTATCTCGTTCAAATTCAGTTAGTTCTAAATTCTTCGTAGATATGCTTACGTATATGCATAAATCAAAAAATGCAGGTAAATTGAAAACTAGTATGGCGCTTGCAGGCAAACGGGGAACTATGTCAGGAATGTGCAGAGGGACAACTGCTCAAGGTAGAGTTTATGGCAAGTCTGGGACAATGACTAGAATGAAGTCCTATGCCGGTTACGTAGATTCAAAGAGTGGGAAAAAGATTGCCTACGCAATGACTATAAATAATCATACTTGCTCAAATACTCAAGTGAGGCAATATTTTGAAAAATTGATGATCAAATTATCAATCTTCTAAAAACTCTTTAGTTGACTCTAAAAGTTCTATAAATTCTTCGGGGAGTACAGGAGATTCCCAGGGATGTCTAGCGCCAAATGTATGCTCGGCACCTTTAATTATTTTCACTTCTGTCTCTGTCCATCTAGCTATCATTAATCCTTCTGAAATTGAAACTGCTTGATCCATATCTCCGTGTATTTGAAGAAAAGGTTTTTTATTGTTTTCACAAGCCCCTTGAATATTTAATCTCTCTTGGTTCTCTATAAAATCCTCATAAAAAGAATAATAATGTGGCATTTCTTGATTTGTGCGGCCATTCAAAACTGTTTTCACCCCACTTCTCTTCCAATCTTCAAGCTCTTCTTCAGAATCTGGGAATCTAGCTCCTATATCCGAAATCCCCGCCCAGGATACAATCTTTGCAATTTTATCATTTCTTACACCTTCTAAAATTGCAAGCCCTCCTCCTCTACTGTGTCCAATTAAATGCATTGGTATATCCAAATCAAGTTCAGAACTCAATAATCTATAAGCCTCTTCAATTATAAGATTCAAATCATACAATTCATAAGAGTAACAATTCAATCCAAATGCATCTAAGTCGTCAAAATCAATCGGATTCTCAACAGTGCCACCATTGTGGGACATATTAAATTTGAGTACTCCTATTTTATTTTGAATAAAGAACGCTTGCATTAAATTCCACGCACCCCAATCTTTATAACCTTTGTAGCCATGAACAAAGATGATTAGACTTTTAGCACCAACTGGAATCTCACAGTCAAAAACGGATTTTCTATTATCACTTCCTACAAAAATCTTATTCTTAAAGTCTATCATATATTCCTATCTTTGTCGTTAATTTTTAAGCCATAAAAAAGTTGATTAGAAATATAAGTATTGTTGCCTTAATAGGCCTACTCATTGGATGTCAAACTTCATATGGAGACAAATATCAGAAAGGAAAACTTGAGGTTTTTTATGACAAAGGAACCAAGTCATTCGCAAAACCACTTGCTGAATATTTTTCTGAGAATGGTTTGATCGGTGACATTCCGCAATCGCTTCAGATTTCTTCAACTGACATGAGTGCTGGAGAAAGTGAACAATATTTCATTTTAAAGATGATTCAAATCGATAATAACAAAGACTTCAATTCTGAAGAAATGAAAGAAATTAAAAATCTTGAAAAGGACCTAGAAGAAAAAGTTTTTTTTGGAGAATTAAAAATTGTATTGTGCAACGCTAACTTTTTAGAAAATCCATGAAAATATCCGCATCTATATATTCAGACAAAGAGTCTAAAGACATTGAAACTACGATCAAGGCGCTGAACGATTCTCACGTAGACATGATTCATGTAGATTGTAATGATGACCTAAATGTTTTCGTTGATATCGAAAAAATAATGAACAATAGTCATATACCTGTTGACCTTCATATAATAACGGCTGCTCCTGAACGTTTCTACCCTGCACTTGAGACTTTCAATATTGAGTATGTCACCTTTCAATATGAGGACCTCGAGGGTAAAAGACTAAACATTCCAAAAGAGTTTACAGGGCAATTAGGCTTGGCTATTACTTCTAATACTTCAATTGATGTCTTTGAAGAATATGCTGAAGAGTTTGATTTCATACTTTTCATGGCAACTATTCCTGGGCAAAGTGGTGGAAAATTTGATAAGTCTAATTTTAGAAAAATTAGAGCATTTCAAAAGAAGTTTCCAAACAAAAAAGTGCACGTTGACGGGGGAGTTAATGCTGAAGTATCTTTCATCTTACGAAATATGGGAGTTTATGCCTCCGTATCGGGGTCATACCTGTTCAATTCAGCCAACATTAATACAGCTCTATTAAACCTAAAGCTGAATGAAATAGAATCACAATTTATGGTTCAAGATTTCATGAGAGACATAGATGAGTCTCCGGTTGTGAGAATAGAGAGTTTAACACTTGAAACAGTTTTGCACACAATGAATGAAGGTAAATTGGGCTTTGTTGTAGTATTGAACGAATCAGACAATTTCGAGGGCATTATTGGTAATGCTGATTTGAGAAGAAATCTTTTGGAAAACATTGATAATCTCGACAACATCAATGTTTCGGAAATGATTAATTCAACACCCCTTACAATAAAAGGCTCTTACACAGTTTATCAATTACTAAGATTTATAAAAAAAGAAAGCAGAACGGTAGTCTACCTGCCTGTAATGGACAATAACAATAAAGGAATTGGAACTATCAACTTCCTCAATTTAATTAAAGGCGAACTATGATTTTACACCTTGACAAGTCAATCGGAAATGATCGAGCAAACGAAATAGCAAATTCAGCGAAAGGATTTCTGATTGAAGAAAACGACAAATTTGTTTTGATCACTTCTTCATCACACAAAGAGTTATCGAGTGATTATGCTTCTGAAATTTCAGAACATTTTGTATTTGAAAATGACATGCAACTTTCCTCAAAGAAGTATTTGAATGAAACGAGAGAAGTAAAGATTGGAAACGTAACAATTGGTGGCGATTCAGGAAATACACTGTTAATTGCTGGGCCTTGTTCAGTAGAGTCTGAAGAGCAAATTCAACAGTCGTCTGCTTTATTAAAAGAACTGAATCTTACGACACTTAGAGGTGGCTGTTATAAGCCAAGGACATCTCCATACAGTTTTCAAGGATTAGGATTAGAAGGTTTGAAACTACTGAAGCAAATGAAACAAGAGCATGGGCTAACCGTGATCACAGAAGTGAGAGACGCTACCCATATTGAGGAGGTTATTGAATATTCGGATGTTATTCAGGTTGGAGCGAAAGCAATGTATGATCAAGGAATTTTAAGAGCTTGTGCTAAAACTCAAAAACCAGTTTTGATTAAAAGAGGTTTTGGGACTACTCTTCAAGAATTTGTTCAATGCGCAGAATTTGTACTTTCTGGTGGAAACATGAACGTTGTTTTATGCGAAAGAGGAATCAGAACATTTGAAACTAAAACAAGATTTACATTGGATTTATGTGGCGTTTCCTACTTAAAAGAGCATACGAATTTACCGGTTATACTTGACCCTTCACATGCCATGGGCCATGCCTATGGAGTTCCAGATTTAACAAGAGCATGCATTGCAATGGGAATTGACGGATTATTGATTGAAGTCCACCCTACTCCTAAAACTGCTAAATCAGATGCATCTCAACAATTAAATCATGCCGAATTCAAAGATTTGTTGAAAACATTACAACCCGTAGCAAGCGCAGTTGGCAGAAAAATAGTTTAGAATTCGTAAATTGAACCAAAGAACTAGAAAATGAACATCTATAACAGCAACATTGATCACTTGTGTGAAAAAGAGGGAATTTCGATTACTGAATTTGAGAACATAATTTACATTCCCAAGGTCAGAATCATAGACCCTACACCTAACGAGTTGGTGAGAATTGCTAGTTATTTCAATTTACCGCTAGATGTGATTGTTTTGAAAGATTTAAAACAGATTCAAAAATTTGATAAATCATCTTTTAAAATGATCATACTTGATGTAGATGGAACAATGACAGATGGCGGTATGTACTTCACTGAGAATGGAGATCAAATCAAAAGATATAATGCAAAAGATGGCCTCGCCATTAAGCGATTGGTAAAAAACGGAATACAGTTTGGAATCATTTCTCACGGCAAAAAATTGAAAGTAGTTCAGGATAGAGCTGATTTATTGGGTATTCAAAAAGTATATGTTGGTTCTGAACCAAAACTTGGCATTCTAAATTCTTGGCTGACTGATTTAGATATAAATCTATCGGAAGTTGTATACGTTGGTGATGACCTTAATGATTTAGATATCCTAGAAGCTGTTGGTCTTTCAGCTTGTCCCTCTGATGCCGTTGGAGAGATTAAGATGAAATCGGATATCGTTCTAAGGAAAGCTGGCGGACACGCTTGCATTAGAGAACTAATTGACGAATGGCTGAGCTAGCTAACTCTCGCACACTTATTGTAATTGCAGGACCCACTGCTGTTGGTAAAACATCTCTTAGTTTGGATATTGCCAAAGAATTAAATTGCCCAATATTATCTTTCGATTCTAGACAATTTTACAAAGAATTGAATATCGGTACAGCAAAGCCTTCTAAGAAGGAACTTAGCCAAGCGGATCATCACTTTATTAATTCAAGATCAATTCATGATTTCTATACTTCTGGCATGTTTGAAAAAGACGCGATTGAAAAGTTAGATGAGCTATTCTCAGAACACAAGAATGTTGTAGCTGTTGGAGGTAGTGGCTTATATATAGATGGTTTGTGTTATGGGATTGATGACATCCCTTCAGATCTAGAAGTTCGCGAAAGAATCAAAACTCGCTGGGAAAAAGAAGGTCTTGAAGTCTTACAATCAGAACTCAAACTCAAGGATCCAGAATATTTTGAAATTGCAGATGTTCAGAATCCTAGAAGAGTGATGCGGGCTTTAGAAGTTCTAGAAATATCAGGAAAGACATACACTTCATTCAGGACAAAAACAAAGAAGAACAGAAACTTCACAACAATATGGATTGGGCTTGAACAGGAAATTGAATCTCTCTATGAAAGAATCAATTTGCGCGTTGACGACATGATGTCAAAGGGTTTATTAGAAGAGGTAAAATCGTTCAAAGAGTTAATGGATTTAAAATCTCTTAGAACCGTTGGTTATCAAGAGTTCGAGGATTATTTGAGTGGAGAGATTGATCTAGAGAAAGCAATTGAATTAGTGAAGAGAAATAGCCGAAGATATGCCAAAAGACAACTTCTTTGGTTTCGTAAAAACAAAGAGATTAAGTGGTTTAATGCTAGTGAATCAAAAGATGTTATTGCGCACATTCGAGCAATTAATTCAATTTAAACTTTTGTTTTTCGGTAGAAATTATAAATTTGTGTAATTAATAATTTTAAATAGGGAAAGATGAACGAGAGAAATGACGAGGTTTTTTCAAAGAGAGTAAAGGCGGGTAAAAGAACTTACTTTTTTGATGTTAAAACTACAAGAGGTAAAGACTTGTATTTAACAATCACAGAGAGTAAGAGAACTGGCGACTTTGATGGGAGACCTGAATATGAGAAGCACAAGATTTTCCTATATAAAGAAGACTTCGAAAAATTTGGCGAAGGAATGAATGAAGCCTTAGATAAGATTAAAGATTTGTGGGAGACTGGAGAATACAAGAAACCTG
>JBLFXO010000073.1:0-12888 GCA_047609865.1 Arenicella sp. | reverse complement strand
TTGATATTTTGAAGAGTTAGCAGGATCTAATCTTTTGAGGATTGACACGGCATCATTTTTCTCTTTCGTCTCTGCTTGTGAGAACAAGTCAATGAGTTCTTGTGACTTAGAAGTCAAGAACATTTGTAGATTTAAAGAGCCAGGTCTTGATCTTTGAACCGGAGCTAATGATTGCATACTAGCAAGTACTACTTTTCTCGCAGCAGGAATGTCATTATACATTTGATCAAAACCTAAACGGTGATAATCGTAATATGCTTTTCTTATTGGTTTGAAAACAGATTGCACTGCGTTATCTGCCATCCAATATCTATTGTTCTTTTTACCTTGAGGTAGCCAGCCTGATCCACCAGAGTTTTTCGCATTACTAGCTACGATTTGTGCTTTATTGAAATAAGGTGTTCCACCATCCTGTGAAAAGCTATCGTAGTCATAAGCTAAAGCCATGTAAGCATAGAAAGCTAAGATAGAAGTTAAGTTATCTCTGTGCTGATCAATTGAGAATAACAAAGCTGTGTTTCTAGCATATGAAATCCTAAAGTCATTATCCACATGATTAAAAAGAACTGTGTTATATGCACTATTGAAGACTGGTCTCGTAGTTTGAATCTGAATTTTCCCTTCATAAGATGAAGAGGCCGGAATGTCTGTAATTGTAATCAATAAAGACATGTTGATTCTTTCTTCGATTTCAAAAATATCCTTTGTCCATCTAGTATTGTTCATGAAATCGTAGATGTTCGCTTCTAGCTCTGAAAAAATTTCTTTTTCAACAGGTCCAACCGTTAAAGCTGGTGCGTTTTGAATGTTTACTTCACAGTTCAGCTCTTGTGCATTCACCAATGACGTAAACAGTATTGCTATGAATAGGATTAGTTTTTTCATTCCTGACTCAAATCTACTTCAATTTCGTTAATTATATCCACCATCACGGCAGATTTATCTTTTAACTCAAACTCAACAATTTTATTGTCTCCTTTCAGAATTGATACTTTGTTAGTATCATGGCCAAATCCAGCACCTTTATCCCTTAATGAATTCAATACTAGTAAGTCTAAGTTCTTTTTCTCTAGTTTTTTAAAGCCGTTCTCAAGCTCATTTTCAGTTTCTAAAGCAAATCCAACCAAATATTGATCTGCTTTTTTATGCTGTCCGGCCCAAAGTAAGATGTCTGGATTCTTTATTAATTGAATTGTTAAGTCGTCATCAGACTTCTTAATCTTCTCGTCAGCTGCTACCTTAGGCCTGTAATCAGCAACTGCAGCTGAAAATATACCTAAATCACATTGGTCCCAAATGCTTTCTACGGCCGTTTTCATTTCAACGGCTGATTTAACTTGAATTACATCAATTGAAGGATCAAACACTCTGCTGTTAGTCGGTCCTGTGATTAAAGTAACCTCCGCACCTCTCTTTGCACATTCATCTGCCAAGAGAACGCCAGTTTTTCCTGAGGAGTGATTCCCTATGAATCTCACCGGGTCAATCGCTTCATAAGTAGGTCCACCAGTGATTACTACTTTCTTCCCTATGAGAACTGAATCTCCTAAAAAATAATCGTTAATAAATGAGGCAATAACTTCTGGCTCTTCCATTCTTCCTTTGCCATCTAATCCACTTGCCAATTCACCTGAAGTAGGTTCAATGATTTGAACACCTTCAGCCGTTAGCTTTTCGAGATTGTCTCTTGTGCTAAAATGCTTAAACATATCCAAATCCATAGCGGGAGCAACCCATACAGGGCATTTCGCACTAAGATAAGTGGCTATTAATAGATTGTCAGCGTTCCCGCTAACCAGCTTAGATAATGTATTGGCTGAGGTTGGAGCGATTATGAACAAGTCTGCCCATAGTCCCAATTCAACATGGTTTTGCCATTCGCCGGTTTCTTCGTTTTTAACGAACTCAATAGCTACAGGTTTTTTTGATAGGGTAGATAAGGTCAGCGGTGAAATAAAATCACACGCAGATTCAGTCATGACGACTTTTACTTCAGCGTCAAGCTTAATTAATTCTCTTACAAAATAAGCTGATTTGTAGGCAGCAATGCTCCCGGTAATTCCGACTAAAATCTTTTTGCCAGAAAGCATGATAGATTACTCCTCTATTTTTTCCACTTCAACGCTTGCATCTCTAACATATATCTTCTTTTCAAGATATTCTTGCATTGCGATAGCTACTGGTTTTGGAAGGCTTTCGTAGAATTTAGAAATTTCAATTTGCTCTCTATTCTCGAAAATCTCTTCAAGGTTATCAGTGGTAGAGGCGAATTCTGCTAACTTATTAGTTAGCTCTTCTCTCATTTCAGCACTAATTTGATTAGATCTTTTTGAAATAGCGATCAACGACTGATAGATGTTTCCTGACTGATCAGAAAATTCATTTGTATCTCTCGTTACCGTTGTCTTCTCGGCATTTGTATTTTTGTAGTTAATGCTCATCTCTTTCGTTTTACTCTTCCGGATTACCCGTTTTATTTTTAATCTCCTTCTCAGTTTTTGACTTGATACTTTCTGCAGCCGCAAGCCAAGCTGATTCTGGAAACGCGGCTACAAAGGTACGATAACTTTTTAAGGTTCCTTGTAATCGTTCTAATTTTTTACTTTCTATGCTATTAATAGCTAAGAGGTAGTTGCTTTCAACTCCTAAAAACAACATCTCTTCTTTGTAAATCGAATTTGGATATTTCTCTATCGTTCCCTCAAAAGCTACCGCTGCTGCCTGGTATTGCTCCGTTTTGTGGTAGAGTTTTGCATTCTCATATTGCTTTAACTCTAACTTTCCATTTAGCCTGTCCATTATCTGATTACAACTATCAATTCTATTACTTTCAGGATATAAGTCAATGAAAATCTGAAGTTCATCTAAAGCATTCAAAGTTTCTGTCTGATCTAATCTATATTCGGGTGAATTATTGACAGCACATAAAGCCGAGTGAAAAGTGGCTTCTTCCACATGTTTACTAGTAGGGTATTGATTTATGAATCTTTTCCAGTAATATCCTGATAAATAGTAATCTCCCAATTTGTAGTTGGCCATGCAGTAGGTGTAGTAAAGTGTTTCACCTGATGGAGTCAATTTAAAATAAGGAATAACATCTTCTAAAAGCGTGACAGTTTTTATGTATTCTTCTTTTTGATAATACATCAAAGCTGAGTCTCTCTTGGCTTCGTTTGTTCCGCTCTTCAATACTTTCGCGTAATCAGAACAAGATCCGATTCCGGTTAAGAGAACAATAGCGACAATAAACTTGATAAGAAGATGTTTCATTTACTTTATTTAGTGGTACAAAGATAGCTCTTCATTTGTTAAAAAATGTCAAAGCATCTCATTGCAAACGCAAAAATGTGAATAAAAATTCGGCCTTTATGCGGCTATTGTGATTTTTCACTCTAATTTCGCAGAATAATTGTTCCTTTTATCAAGGGGCGAAATAGAAATTATGGCGGTAGATATTTTTGAGAAGATAAAAGCAAATAGAGGGCCAATTGGTCAGCATGCAAAAGGGGTTCACGGTTATTTTACCTTCCCTAAGTTAGAAGGCGAAATCTCTAATAAAATGATGTTTAGAGGGAAAGAGTGCTTAGTGTGGAGTGTGAATAATTATTTAGGATTAGCGAATGATCCTGAAGTGAGAAAGGCAGATGCTGAAGCCGCAGCTAACTGGGGAATGGCTTATCCAATGGGGTCTAGAATGATGACTGGTCAAACTTCTGAACATGAATTGTTAGAAAATGAGCTTTCAGATTTTATGCAAAAAGAAGATACCATTCTTTTAAATTTTGGATATCAAGGTATTTTGTCTGCAATTGATTGTTTGGTTGACAGAAAAGATGTTATTGTTTATGACAGTGAATCACACGCTTGTATTATAGATGGGGTTCGTTTACATGCTGGAAAAAGATTTGTTTTTCAGCATAATGATATGGCGAGCTTTGAGAAGCAAATGGTTCGCGCTGCGAGACTTGTTGAAGAAACGGGTGGTGGAATTTTAGTCATCACTGAAGGAGTCTTTGGAATGGCTGGTGATCAAGGGAAATTGAAAGAAATTGTCGATTTCAGAAAATTAGGAAAATTTGATTTTCGATTACTTGTAGATGACGCTCACGGTTTCGGTACACTTGGTGAAACAGGAATGGGTGCAGGAGAATTACAAGGCGTTCAAGATGAAATTGATGTTTACTTCGGAACATTTGCGAAATCAATGGCTTCAATTGGGGCATTCATTTCGTCAACTGAAGATATCGTGGAGTATTTAAGATATAATATGCGTTCTCAGATGTTCGCTAAATCTTTACCAATGCCACTGGTTATTGGGGCTAGGAAAAGATTAGAATTGTTGAGAACACAACCAAAGCATAAAGAAAACTTGTGGAGAGTTGCCACGGCACTTCAAACTGGGCTTAAAAAAGCTGGATTTAATATCGGAAGAACAAATTCTGCTGTTACTCCTGTTTTCTTAGAAGGAACATTAGGTGAAGCTACCAACGTAACTTTTGACATGAGAGAGAATTATCAAATTTTCTGTTCAATTGTTGTTTATCCTGTAGTGCCTAAAGATGTAATCATGTTAAGATTGATTCCAACTGCAGTTCATACTTTAGAAGATGTTGAATATACAATTGAGACATTCAAAAAGGTACAAGAAGGATTGAAAGCCGGTAATTATAGCGGTGAGCAAATAAAAGTAGTAGAGACAGATAGCTAAAATCTGATTTCAAGACATAAAAAAAGGCTTACCAATTGGTAAGCCTTTTTTGTTTACAGTGTGTTTTACTTGATCAATGCTGCTTGACCTAATCTTAATAGGTCTTTCAAGCTATGCATGCCAATTGCAAAGTGAACTACTTTTTCATTCTTGTCTAAGAAATACAAAGATGGATAAGCTTCCAAGTTAAACTTTCGGCTTAATCTAGGTCCGTTTGGATCTTTCTCCATATCCATTTTATAATTGATGAAATTTTTGTTAAAGAAATCGCCTGCTTTAGCTTCTGTGAAAGTGTTTTTTGCCATGATTTTACATGGGCCGCACCAAGATGCGTAAGCATCTAAGAAAATCATTTTGTCTTCTTTATCAGCTTTAGTCAAGGCTTCAAGCCATGAACCATGAAAGAATTTAATTCCTCCATCATTGTCATCAAAAACTTTCTCAATTCCTTCACCTGCTAAGTTGGCTACTGGTTCAGACTCTGCTGAAGCAAATTGTCCAAAGGCAAGTAATAGGGTGATTACAAATGTTTTTTTCATCTTTTTCGTTTTTAGTATTTACGGTCTTTTTCAATTATGTTACATTTAAGCAAATAATGTTCCAATGTTGAATGACCTCTACTTTCTTGACGGATTACAAGAAGACTACTTACAAGAAGTAAAAGACTTCATTGATGAATGGTTCAATGATTCTGAGTTTATTTCTGTCAGTACTTCGGGTTCTACCGGTGAACCAAAAATAGTAAAAATTAGCAAAGAGATTGTTAAGCGTTCCGCTCATGCTACTGGTCAATTTTTTGATTTTGAAAAAGGGCAAAAAATACTCCTTAATCTCTCCCCTAAGTATATTGCCGGAAAATTAATGATCGTTCGAGCTATGGAACATAGGATGGATCTCGTAGTAGGTGACCTAAGTTCTGACCCGCTTTTAAAATGTGATAAAGAAATTTCATTTGCCGCTTTCGTACCTTCTCAGATTGAAGAGATCTTATCTAATCCTGAATCTAAAGAGAAGTTAAAGAAAATTCAAAATGTGATTATTGGTGGATCACCATTGCATCCTAGCTTGGAGAATGAGCTAAGTTCTTTTACCAATAATAATTACGTCACATTTGGCATGACCGAAACAGTCACGCATTTCGCTCTCCGAAAAGTTGGAACACCAATTTATAAATGTCTTGATGGTTTTGAGATTTCAACTGATGATCGTTCTTGCTTAGTCATCAAAGCAAACCAAATTGTTCAAGAAACACTAATTACTAATGATGTGATTGACTTAGTAGATGAGAGCACCTTTAAGTGGAGAGGACGAGCAGATTTCGTTATCAACTCTGGAGGAGTTAAAATATTTCCTGAAAAGGTAGAGAAGATGATTGCTCATTTATTGCCAAATAACAAATTCTATGTGACCTCAAAAGCAGATGAGAAATTTGGTGAGATAGTGATTTTGCTAATCGAAGGCCAGGCGGATACTCAGCTCATCCTTGAGCAAACAAAGTCATTCCTTCCAAAATATCATGAACCTAAAGAGGTCTATTTAAAGGGCGCATTCAATTACACCGAGACGGGCAAGATTATCAGAGAAAAGTACTAAGAAGTCTTTCTGTAGTATGCCAGCAAGACCAGATCATAACTGAAGTGACCGGCAATTGCATGCCAGATACTGAATTCTTTGGCAGCCCACCCTAAAAGCAAAATGAATAATGTCAGGCAAAAAGCGAATACATTAACCTTCATGTTTTTGTAAGAATAATAGCCGTGAATGGCCACGAAAACGATAGCAGTTATAAAGATGCCGGCTATTGGTTGCATTGCTCCTCTAAAGAATATTTCTTCACCAACTCCTGCACAGATGGATAAGAAGATGACATGAATTCTAGTGAGTTTAAATCCGCTTAATAGATTCTTGTATTTAGATAAGGCCTCATCAAAATAGGAGAGTTCAGTCATCCAAATCATCAGCAATCCGAAGATGATTCCGGCAGAAAGAAAATTGAAAATTGAATAAATTTGAGTAGAATCAATAGCGAAAACTTCAGCCCAAGTAATGCCCGTTATGTGCAACACTGGCCAAGCGAGTAATGGGAAGATGATTAATGTCGCTAATCCCATAATCCACAAAGAGCTAAACATTTTTCTCATAATCCTCAAACAAAGAAACGAATAATTGATGAGGCTAGCCGTTAAATAAGCCGAGATTTATAATTGCAATAAATTCATTGCTAAGGAGGAAAGAAATGAATAAATTGAGTTAAAATTACTGCTATGAATCAAGTCGAAAAGCCGAAACACAGATCTGCACTCAGGAAAAAATTGGGTAAAGAATACTTTTGCATGAAGCAAAAGGCAAACTGGATAACTGGGCCAGAAAAGTTCGCTAGAGAGATTGATTTAAGTCATCTGTCAAATGAATTGGTAAGCCATCAATCTTTTCTTTTAAGAAAATTGAAAGATGTAGACATGTATTTACAACATAACAAAGTTGTGAATCTGCGATTGGCTATCGCAAGAATCAATGGCGTTATAATTCAGCCTGGTGAAACCTTCTCTTTGTGGAAAATGGTTGGCAGAACAACAAAAGCAAAAGGATACCTTGAAGGAATGACTTTAAGTAATGGACAAGTGACTTCGGGAATTGGTGGCGGTTTATGTCAGTTGGGGAATTTGATTTACTGGATGGCTTTGCATTCTCCTTTAGAAGTGACAAAGAGGTGGCGTCATAGTTATGATGTGTTTCCAGATGTAAATAGAAAAATCCCTTTCGGGAGTGGAGCAACATTGTCTTATAATTACATTGACTTGCAACTCAAGAATAATACGCAAACACCGATTCAAATTAACTTGAGTCTTTCAAAAAGTCATTTAGAAGGTTCTCTTTGTTCAAGTGCTCCACATTTTCAAGCTTATGAAGTTTTTGAAAAAAACCATAAGTTCGAACTCCAATGGTGGGGAGGATATACACGACATAATCAAATATGGCGAAAAGTGGTAGACCTCAGTAATGACTGCAAGTCAGAGGAGCTAGTGACAGAAAATCATGCCGTAATGATGTATAATCCATTAATTCCCGGATAATTCAAGGCTAACGTCATTCATTCTTAATACTTTTGTCTAAATTTTTTAAGATGGCAATCGAAAATGAAATAGTCTCAGATAGTTTAAATCAAACAGTTTCTCAAGCGAGTAAGCTTCATTTACAAGCAGAGAACATTGTGACGTATTGTAATGATACTCTCGGTGGGACAGGTTTGAAAGGAGACGCGTTAATCTATGCCAGAACTATTGGGCTTGGATTATTAGTTGTCGGGGCTAGTTTTTTCTTGTGGTGGATTACTAGGAAATTGACCCTACATTTTATTCATAGAATTGCCGATAAAACTAAAACAACTTGGGATGATGAGTTGGTGAAAAATAAGTTCTTTTCTGCTTGTGCTCATCTTGTTCCTTTGCTTTTGATGGATTATTTCATGCACGTTGTGTTTTATGACTTTCAAAGATTGGCCGATATCGGGGTCCGCTTAACTGACTTCGTAATCATATTTGTATTGATCATTATTGTGATGCGTTTCATGAATACTGCTCGAGATGTATTGTCAGTCAAGCCGCAACTCAAGGATAAACCAATTCATTCTTTCTTTCAATTGGGTAAGATTATAGTGGGCATCCTTTTCGGGTTTCTGATGATCTCAGTTGCCTTTAATGTTGACTTAGTGGTTATTCTAACATCCATGGGTGCAATGACCGCTGTAATCTTATTGGTATTTAAGGATACCATTTTAGGTTTTGTTGGGAGTATTCAGCTTGCCGCTAATGATATGGTTAGAATTGGAGATTGGGTGACAATGGAGAGGTATGGTGCAGATGGAGACGTGTTGGAGATCACTTTGGCAACAGTTAAGGTTCAGAACTTTGATAAAACAATTACTACGATACCTACCTATTCATTTATTTCAGATTCATTTAAGAATTGGAGAGGGATGGAAGAGTCAGGAGGAAGAAGGGTGACACGTTCGTTGAATATTCAAATCTCTTCTATCAAGTTCTGTACTCCTGAAATGTTGAATAAATATGGAGAGATAGAGATGATAAGATCATACGTTGAGGATAAAGAAAAGCAGATAGCAGATTTCAATTTAACAAATGAGGTGAATAAGAAGATGTTGCTAAATGGCCGAAGCCAAACTAACATAGGCATTTTCAGACATTATGTTGAATGTTATTTGAAAGAGAATAAGGATATCAATCAAGATATGACTTTGATGGTTCGTCAATTAGCACCTACTGAAAAAGGAGTTGCCTTGCAAGTGTATGCCTTTACACATACTAAAGTATGGGTTGATTACGAAGTCGTATTAGGAGACCTTTTTGATCATCTGATGGCAGCGGTACCTTTCTTTGATCTTTCGGTTTTCGAAAGCCCTTCGGGAAAAGACTTCAAATCATTATCAAAGTAGATTAGTCCTTCTCAATATCGAGTAAAGGATTGGTTTCAAGGACTTCAATTTGTCGTCCTCGTTTGTACAGTGCATGAAATTTCACTTTCCCTAACCGAGTGTAAATGATGCGTTCTCCAGTTTGAAAATTGGTATCAAACTCCTCATCTTCATAAACTTGTCCGTTATCATGGTATGAAATAACCTTACCGTGAAGCTTGCCTTCTAGCAAATTCTTCATTACCTTTTTTTCACCGTTAGCGTGAAACTCTTCGCATAGACCTGTAAAAGGCTCTCTTCTTTCAAATCGGTAAAAGTGATTGTACTTGTCATCAAAAATGAGCTCGTTACAATTACAATAGCTAGAGTCTATTTCTATTTCATCTGTTGAGTCATTTGATGTTTCATTACTGTCACCACAAGAAAACAATAATAAAGAAGTGAAAAATACGAGTGCAAATAATTTCATGTTTAAATATCCATTTAATTGAAGAGGTGCAAAAGTAGAAAGAAACTAATTAACACAATTTTATGCCATTCAAAACTGTCATTCTGAGAACAATCACAATAAAGAAAAAAATAACATTTCATTTATTTTGGTTAGAACGAAAGTCTAACTATATTTGCACTCGCAATTAGAGAAAAAATTATTTCAACGATATATTGCGGGGTGGAGCAGTTGGTAGCTCGTCGGGCTCATAACCCGAAGGTCATAGGTTCGAGTCCTGTCCCCGCTACACTAGGAAGCACTGAGTTTCCTACAAAAAAGGCTTCCAATTTGGAAGCCTTTTTTTGTGTGGAGTAACGGAGATTCATTTTTGGAGAGACTTTCTTAGAATGGAATGAAAATATTTAACTTTCGATTTTGCATTCTTAATAACTCAGAGTTTTCTTGAGCCACTGAACGCCCTATTTGCTATATACAGTGTTATGCATCTGCTATTTTGTACATTTTTGTGTTAAGATAATTCTCTGTTTCGCTAAGTACGTGTTCTAAGAAACCAGTGATTTCAATTTTCATTTTATACAAATCTTCAATTGTGAAACCACTCCATATTTAGAATTGGGAACTTTCATTTCATTTTGATTATACTCCCTCCAACTACTCTTTAATCAATACATTGCCTACTTTAGAAGACTTGTGTTATGAGTGCTAACATATTGTCATACATTGAAGAAAATCCAGAACAATGAAATACTTTTTATTAATTTTTACAATAGGTTTATTAGTTTCATGTCGTAAAGATGATGTAAAACCAGAATTACCAGAGCCAAGAGGAAATGTGTTATTGTTGGAACTTGATGCTTCATATAGCTTTGAAGGGGGCTTAGAGCTGCAGAGTAATAATCTAGTTGCCAATGCAGATACACTTCCTATCAATAGTTATCGTTATGATCCAAACCTAGTAGACAATGGATCGGGCTATGTGATTGAAAATACTACCGATACAATTTTAAAATTTGAGAATGGCTTTAGAGTGTCTCCCAGTTTATTTGAGCCAGCTCAAAATTTCTCGTTAAATCCTGCCTTTTCTAGTGTCCCATTTGATTCCAATGTATTCCATAAAGTTCACAGTTTAGATAATCAAATTGATTTGCAATTAATTTGGGACAGTATCAAAACGATAGAATTGATTTATTCCTATGGAAATTTAAATCCTTCTGTCAAAATGAGTGTCGTTCGTACTGTCGTTTATGAGTTTGACAGCCAGCTTGATGTTTCGATTCCAAGAATAAAGTTTTTTGTTGTTATCGGGTATTGACTTAACTAATTCTGTCTTATGAAAAAAATCTTTTTTATCCTTTTGCTTGTGATATTTCAAGCCCCAAGTGTTATCGGTCAATGTTGCCCTTATTTAACCGAGGTGGTTGTCTACCCCCAGAGCCCGACAACTATTGACAGTATTTATTTAGTCACAAAAGTTACAACACCAAATCTTGGGAATTATTTGGGCTATACGGTAAGTGAAAGCGGCAACAGTATTACAGTAGAAGGATGTTATTATTCTGGATTACTAACACAGTGGCAAACTTATGTGGATAGCATAAATCTAGGTACAATGATCGCAGGAAATTATAATTTGAATTTTATAGCCTACCAAAGTAACAACAGTTCAAGCTGCACACATAGTGATACCAATTCTGTTCAATTGAATTTTGTTGTAGATCCCTATCTTTCAGTTGATAATTACGATTCGTCAAAAGAAACTAAATGCTACCCTAATCCTGTTTCTAGCGGTTTTTTTATCGTAAGTTCAGCTGAGAAAATAAAGACCATTGAAGTTATTAACTCCCTTGGTGTTCTCGTATTACGACATGATTTTGTCAATAGCACTCAATTAAATCTCGATATAACTGAGTTTTCAAACTCAATACTTTTTGTTAAAATTATCAATGAAGATCAGACTTTTAGTATTGAGAAAGTATTGATAGAATAGTTATGAAGCTTTTAAATAATAGTCTTGTTTACGATTTCTTTGAGTTCTACTACATGCAACCATTCAAGTAATAAAACTGATTTCCCCATTTTTTACCAGTAAGATTTAGCAACGGCAAGTATAAGTCTATCGAATATCCTGATAACAAGATGTCTACGATTTAGTTTGCAGCAAAATTCATAGCGGTAATTCTGCAAATATTTCCCTTTGATCTTGTGAAACAGAATCAGAAGTGGATCATTACAGGTACAAAGAACTGGCTCAGTATTTTCCAGACTTTGTACAGGAGTTAGGTGTCATCTCTGTAACGAATCATATCAACCGAATTATATAGAAAATCATTAATCCAAAACGACATGAAAAAGACTATTCTTTTATCCGTTTTTATTTTTTTAAGCATTATTTGCTTTTCAAATGAGAACCCGGTAAAATCAGTTACTTATTTAAAAGCCAGAGGAGGCTGGAATTTCCAAATAATCGGTGACATAAATAGCTCCACTTTTATCAATGCGTTATTCTCCAATTTTTCAAAAACCAAGAAGAAAGGTTACGTTTGGAAGTTCAAAGACATCCATATTATTGGAATTGAAAATCAACTAACATTTCAAGTACACAAAGGATTATCTGGCAAGAAACAAGATGGAGGAAACTACTTTCGAACCTTTACTTCAGAAAAGTATAAGAATCAACTGCTCAGTAATAAAAAACAAAATGAAACTGAAGCATTAATTATTTATGTGAAGGACGGTCGAAAACATCCGATAAGTACTCTAGATGAAGCAAAAGTTGTCAAAGACTATCTTGTCTCTTTGCTTTAATAGAAAACGCTTTTTCAAAATATCCTTCATCAAATTCTATGGCTCCCTCCAATTGGTAGAGGGCATCTCGCTTTCCCATAGCAGAACGTATTTTATGCATTAGCCGCCAAATTGTATCATATTTTGGATGATTTAATTGGCGTTGAAGCTCAGCTGCTGAAATCGTCTTCTTGCTTTAAGTCATAAAAGCCATGGCTTTATACCAGGTATGAAAATCAACCTTGGAGCCTTCCATTATACTGCCGCTTTTTAAGGTAGTTCTGAAATTACAGGCACTACATTGCCATTGCTCTTTTGCCTTGAGCCAGTAAAGATGTGTTTCCACATTTCTTACACTTTACCCCTTCTTACTCTCTTTGTGCTTTGAAGTGATTTTTACAGACTTACTCTGTTGGAAATTCTTCCATAAATCTTAGTATATTCATCTTGTTTTTTCTTCAAAACTACAGTTGGACTTTATAATTTATTTACGTTCTGGTATTTTGTGGGGGA
>JBLFXO010000072.1:0-12931 GCA_047609865.1 Arenicella sp. | reverse complement strand
ATTTGAGGCTATACATCCTTTTTCTGATGGTAACGGAAGAACTGGAAGAATTTTACTCTTGCTATATCTCAAAATCGAAAAACTGTTAGATATTCCTGCAATTTTTCTAAGCGAATACATTATTCTTAATAAAGCGGAATATTATAAAAAAATCAGAGAAGTCACCGAAGAAGGGAATTGGGAAAATTGGATAATCTACATACTAGATATGATAGAATGGACTTCAAACCAGGGAATTAAAAGGTTGGACAGAATATTAGATTCAATGGAAAAAACATCTTTGGAAATAAAAACTAAACTGCCCAAGGTGTTTTCCAGAGAATTAGTCGAAATCTTATACAAACTGCCATATACTAAACGACAAAATCTAATAAACGCTAAACTCGGAACTGCAAAAACTGTTGGTAATTATCTGATTGCACTTGAGGAGCAAGGTATTCTTAGATCAATAAAAGTTGGAAAAGAAAAGCTGTATCTCAATCATTCTTTGATGAAAATTTTGGAGAATAAATAACGAAAACCTAACTTAGGAAGTCACCCCCCTCCCTTGGCCTCGCCAAAAGCTCCCATTAACTTGTTCAGTATCTCGGGGTGCCATCACTACGGAACGCCAACGCACTCGGTACGGCAATCTAAAAATTGCCCAACTTTACTCAAACGTCCATTGTAATAGAATTGCTGCCAATAATCATGTTACCATTCGCATCAACCCAATTAGCTTCCCATTCTCCTACCAAAAATCAAAGGCCTTAAGGATAGTTGAATCTTCTGCTGAAACTTGAAATCCAAGAAATAAAATACGGAGAAGCAAAAGCTGTTTCATAATGGCTATTTTTATCGAAGAAATGAAAGAAGGCCAATCAATACGAAAGTGGATGAGCGGCCTTAAAGCAAATTAAAGTTATGAGTTGGATAGAAAAGGATGATAAATTGATGAAGACTTTTAAAGCTGAGAACTTCTCAGATTTAACTTCAAAGCTGAATTTGATTGCGGCCATTGCTGACGAAATGGATCACCATCCTGATTTTAGGGTTTGGGGATATAATAAAATTGAATTTGCACTTTCAACTCACACCTCCAATTCTGTTTCTGATTTAGATCATAAGTTGGCCGAAAAGATAGATACGGTTTTTGCTTAGGGATTTCAATAATTAGATGTTCACACAAATCTAACTTCTTCTTATATCCCCCTTCTTCCCTCCTTATATTTGACTAGATGTCAGATTCAAGACGAGCCTTTCTTAAAAAATCAGCAATATTGGCTGCAGCAACTGCTGCTGCTAGTTCTGGTTTATCCCAAATGACTGAAAATAAACCTCAAGACGAAATATTCGATTACGTAATTGAAAATGGTGAAGTTTTTAAGGATAGAAAATTCCAAAAACTATATGTGGGCATCAATTCATATGGCCGACTGAAGCTGAGTGAAACACCTTTAAAAGCTCAACAAATAATAGACGCCACAGGAAAAATTGTATCGCCAGGTTTCATTGATATTTTGGCAGATAATTCATCCAACCCTGAAACAACTTACAAGACATTTGAATCTTATAAAGTATCAGACGGAGTGACTTCAGCTTTGCAACTTCATGGCGGTCATCACAAGGCAGGACCTTATTACAAAGCTTTTAAAAAGAAGAATCACTACATCAATTGGGGAGTTTCAACCAAAGTGATGAACATCCGAAGAAATCAAAAATCAATTGCTTCTAGAATGAAGATTATTGAAAAGAATTTGGCCTACGGTGCGCTTGCCATTTCCCATAGTATAGAATATCAACCAACCCCTTTTTCTGAATTACTAGAATATGGAAAGTTGGCTTATAAATATCAACGCCCCCTATTTCTTCACCTGAGGTATTCATCAAAAGAGAAGGAGTTAGAAGGGGTGAAAGAAGCCATCAAGATTGCTAGGCTCACTAAATGTCCTATTCACATTGACCACTTGAATTCAACCGGTGGAACTTTTAACATGAAAGGCGCTCTTGATCTGATTCGAGATGCCAGAAATAGCGGTTTAAAAATAACGTGCTGTGTTTATCCGTACTCCTATTGGGCGACTTATTTAAGTTCAAAAAGGTTTGGTGATGGATGGAAACAGAGATATAATCTAACCTATTCAGACTTAACAGTCGTTGGAACGGGAGAAAGGTTAAGTGAAAAACGCTTTAATGAATTGAGATTAAAATCTGGGATATTAGTTGCTGTTCCGAAAGGAACCCAGCCTCTTTCAAAAACAGCAGACTTAGCAATAAAAGAAGACTTTTGTTTGATAGGATCAGACGGCGGAATTGAACGAGAAGTAAGAGCAAACAATCATCCGAGAGGAGCTGGATGCTTTGGTACAGCCATTAGACATTTTCAAGATGTAGGCATTCCATTAGAAGATATTCTTTACAAAATCACTGAAGCTCCAGGCAGATTATTACGACCTGCTTTAATGAGAAGAGGAAAGTTAAAAGATGGCTATTGGGCAGATGTTGTCATTTTTGATAAAGATGAAATAAGCGGTGCTGCCACCATGAAGAACCCTAATCAGTTTACCAATGGAATTGATTATGTTTTTGTCAATGGTGAAATTGCTTGCCATAAAAAGAAGTTGAAATTCATGAGTGGACGCCCAGTTAAAATTCAAGCTGCCCGGGTTGTCTAAACACAAAACTTCTGTCCTCAATCAAAACTGTTAACCTTCGAGCAAATCTATAATGAAGGGAAACTAGCTGCAGAATTCGAATATGGATTTGGAGTCACAAATTTCAGAGACAATTCTAGTCCACCTCTGAATTTAGTTGCACCCGAAAGGCTGGATACATTCACATCATAACCAAGACCGAATCCCCAATTTGCATAATTCAAATACAAAGTTGGGATTATTGCGTCAGATCTGAATCTGTAGTAGGCACCTAATGCAAAATCAAACTGTGCTTTGAAACCTGTTGAGTGACTTTTTTCTGTGATTAGGTATTTGAACATTGTTCCTAAAACCAGTTCTTGCTCCTTACCTTTTCTTTGATAAACAAATGCTGGTTGAACAGCCCAGGAAGTATTGTTGATACCTAATGTAGCATTACCATGTGCAACATATCTGTGGTAGTACTTTTCAGTTGCTAAATTCATGAAACTCAACTTTGGTTTGTTTAAGTGGTGGGCAGCAATACCTATTTGGATTACCTTCCCGTTATTAGATGAAAGAGTTCCGCTCTTGTTTGTATACGTCCATAGGATTCCCGCACTTGCATCAAAAGCCGTAAATGGTTGAAATGCGAAAGATTCACCTGAAGCATAAGAACTGTTAAAGCCCGTGCCGTCATATTGATTGTCCCATTCAGCCAAACCTTGGTCAATTGAATGCTGTACAAAACCTGCTTGCAATCCGCCAGAAAGGAAGTTGCTAGGATTCAATTTTTGGTGATAAGCAATTTGGATGTTTCCATTCAATGTTTTCATTGCTAAATCTCCTGCTCTATCAGTAAATAAAACCCCTCCAATTCCGAAGTGTTTATCTCTCCAAGATTTCTTTTTCAATTTACCATCCAATGCCAATGCATAAGTCGTAAACGGACTTCCAATGTTTGACCATTGGTTTCTGTAATGAATTGAACTTCTGAAATCCGCAGGACTAGCACCTGCCTGAGCAGGTGATAAGAATAAAGGCGTATTACTTAATTGACTAAAGTGGATGTCTTGCCCAAAAGTCAAGCTCGTTCCTAGTATCGTAATTATCGTAATTAACTTTTTCATAATTTCTTATTTAACAAGTGTTACATTTCCTTTTTGATCGATCTCTTCACCATTGGCGAACTGACCTTTCAATACATAAACAAATACGCCTGCATTTACTGGTTTTCCTCCGAAGGTTCCATCCCATGCAAGATCTAAACTTGAGGTTTCAAAAATCAACTGACCCCATCTATTAAAGAGTGAGAAAGTAAATGAGTCAATTCCTTTTCCTCTAACATATAGTTCATCATTTTCTCCATTTCCGTCTGGCGAAAACACATTTGGAACATAAACGTGTTGATCACAATCAGCTCCGTCAGATGTTATTGTCACAATTGAAGAATTTGATCCGCAAGAATTTGAAACCGTATAAGTGTAGTCTAACATAGGGTCAAACTCTGGATCAAAAAAGTTGGTTCCTGAAGTTAAAGATGGTGACCACACTCCTCCATCCTCCGGGCTCCCATTCATTACGGTTAATAAATCAACTGATGGAGAAGTACTACAAGTTATATAAGTGTTTCCCACTCCTGCGTCAGGCATAGCAATAAAGTTAACAGTCATTTCTGCTGTTGAAGTTCCGCATGAGTTAGTTGCGGTGTAGGTATAAACTCCTGCCGCATCCATTGCTGGATCAAAAGAATCTGTACCTGAGAATAATGCTGGTGCCCAAGTTCCTCCAGCATCCGGAGTTCCACTCAATGAATCTAATATGTCAAATGAATTTTCAGAAGAACATATTGAAATCGCGTTTGCAGTTCCAGCATTGGCATCAACTGTTATCATAACGTCAACAGTTGATGCTGTTGATCCACAAGAATTCGTTAGCGTGTAGGTATATGTGCCGGCCACATCAGTAGTAGGATCAAAAACGCCTGTTCCCGAAATTAAGACAGGCAACCAAGTTCCACCTAATTCAGGTGTACCTGTTAAATAAGTTGCTAAATCTGTTGCTGCGCCCGAAGAACAGAATGTTGCATTACTGTTTCCTCCTGCATCAGGTAATAAGTTCAATGTCACATCAACTTCAGCTGTGGCACTTCCACAAGATGTATTAATAGTGTAGGTATATGTTCCAGCATTGTCATTTGCAGGATCAAATATCCCAGTACCTGAAGTTAAGGCTGGAGTCCATGATCCTCCAGCGTCTGGTGTTCCGTTTAAAGAAGTCAATAAGTCAGCAGTAGCATCATTCTCACAGAAAGTTACCGTACCATTTGTTCCGGCATCAGGAGATGTAACAACAGCCACAATTACCTCAGATGACGAAGTCCCGCAAGTATTTGTTAATGAATAGGTGTAGGTATTTGCTGCATCACTTCCTGGATCAAAAACTCCCGTGCCTGATGTCATCACTGGCACCCATCCTCCCCCTGCAAGTGGAGTTCCATTCAATTCATTGAATAAATCTGTTGCTGGATCTCCAACGCATAATGTTATTGAACCATCAAGTCCGGCATCAGCCAATCCGCTGTCAACTGATACAACAACTTCTGCTGAAGCTGTTCCACATGCATTTGTTACCGCATAAGTATATGTTACTCCCGCGTCTACTGCTGGATTAAACACTCCAGTTCCTGAAGTTAAGGCAGGCGTCCAAGCTCCTCCAGCATCTGGTGTGCCTCCTAATGATAGAAATAAATCTGTTGCGGCATCTGTATTACAAAATGCCACTGCTCCATTTGTTCCTGGATCATCAATACCTATGTCAACTGTCACCGCAACTTCTGCTGTTGCAGCTCCACATGCATTTGTTACCGCATAAGTATATGTTACTCCCGCGTCTACTGCTGGATTAAACACTCCAGTTCCTGAAGTTAAGGCAGGTGTCCAAGCTCCTCCAGCATCTGGTGTGCCTCCTAATGATAGAAATAAATCTGTTGCAGCATCTGTGTTACAAAATGCCACTGCTCCGTTTGTTCCAGGATCGTCAATACCTATGTCAACTGTCACCGCAACTTCTGCTGTTGCAGCTCCACATGCATTTGTTACCGTATAAGTGTACGTTGTTGCTGCATCTGCAGCTGGATTAAACACTCCAGTTCCTGAAGTTAAGGCAGGTGTCCAAGCTCCTCCAGCATCTGGTGTGCCTCCTAATGATAGAAATAAATCTGTTGCAGCATCTGTGTTACAAAATGTGACCGCTCCGTTTGCTCCAGGATCATCTGTTCCCGTGTCAACTGATACAACAACTTCTGCTGAAGCTGTTCCACAACCTCCTGTAACTGTATAGGTATAGGTTCCTGCCGGATCTGTTCCCGGAGTAAAAACTCCTGTTGTTGAATTCATCACCGGCGACCACACTCCACCTAAATCTGGCGTTCCGCCTAATTCAAGATAAAGATCAGAAGCTGCGTCAATATTACAATAAGTGATTGCCCCATTTGTTCCTGGATCAACAGCTCCTGCTCCAACAGTAACAACTACGGTATCTGTTTGATTTTCACAAACACCGCCACCTGTAACCTCTACAACATATGTTGTAGTTACCAAAGGAGAGAAGGTTTGATTTGCGCCCACTGCGCCAATTATTAATCCATCTAAAGAATGCCAAGAATATATTGCAGTTCCCGGCCCTGTTGCTGTTAAATTAACATTTCCACCGCAAATCACCTGATCCACGCCGGCGTCCACTATAGCTACCCCAACTCCACCAGTTACATTTATCAAATAATCACAATTGGCTCCCATATTCCCATCCATCATCAAATAATAGGTTTCTCCTATCGTAAGACCACTTCCGACAACTGTAAAAGTTCCGTTATTTCCTCCATCCGTTGGCGCACAAGGTGAAAACCTCTGCCAGTTAGCACCATCAAATTGGAGTATTCCAACCTGGATACCATCAGCACAGCCAGTAACAACAAAATCTAAACTTACTGTGTTCGTAGTTGCCTCAAATCTTACCCACGAATTATTCTGTATTGTTCCTAAAAATGCTTGAGTTGAAGGACAATTACCTCCAGTTCCGATCATATTGTTTGGAAGATCTTCATGATAATATGAACTCGTATTCCCACAATATCCATCAAGATTACATAAATAAGGTGCTTGCAATGCGATATCAGCTGCAACTTCATTATTGTTACAAGAAACAGGCGGCGAAGGACAAGATATATTTGCAGCCCAACCATCATTGTTACCGGCTCCGTCAGACACAAAATGAAAAGTCACACAAGTAGAGAATGTACTTAACATGAATTCACTAAAGGCAGGGTCGTCTGTGTTATCAATTTTCATAATGAGATCTCCGGTCGTTGTTGTTCCATCATACATATATAATGTATCACCAGCTCCTAGTGGATCAAAAAAGCCAGAGACATCAAAATCAAAGGTTAAAAAGTCTCCAGACCCAGAACAAAACGTTACCGTATAATCTTCATTATCTGCGTAATTCCCTGTAGTACTAGGATTAGAATCTGTGAATGTTCCTGAACAAGTTGTAATGGTATTTCCGTCTTCCACATCTATCTCATAGGTCTGTCCAAAAGAAGTTGAACTAAAACAAACAAATGTTGTTAAAAAGAAGAAGTTTTTTAAAGTCATGTATTTCATCTAGCCGTTTTTTGAGTGATCCTTAATAGAATCATTGGCAATTTAAGACGGGAAATTTGAGAAATAAAAAATTAGTGGTCAGCACCTCGAAATAGTGGTAAAAACTAGAATCTTGTGGCGAAATGATGTGGTTTGGTGGCGAATGGTAATGCTTAATTTGGCCTCTAAGCAGGTTTCTCTACCCTGATATTTCGAGAAACAGGAAAAGTTAAATCTCCATACTTCATCTTTACTTTTCGCGATTGAGCAGTTCCTAATAAATCTTCAATCAATTCTGTATTGATAATTACTGAACGGTGAATTTTTAAAAAATTAGTTTGTTCTGCTAATTGTTGTGAGATCGCTTTTAAAGTTGTTCTGAATACCTTTTTTTGATGTTTGTTTTCTTCATCCAAAAAAGAGATGTTTACATAATTGTCGTTTGCCTCAAAGGCGATTAGTTTATTCGCTTCTAATTCAAATTCCTCATTTTGATTAGATCCTGAAATTCTAATCATATCCACTCTCATTTCATCAGGAACTATTTCTTTTAGAGTGAGTAAGGTTGATGGGCTCTGACTAAATATTATTGAAATGAACACTGGGACAATAGAGGCAGCTAGAGCCATTAACAATAAATCAAAATAACCTTCACCATAAAAGATGACTATTAAGGCTATGAAATAAACTAGAGGAATCAAGGCACTGGCAAGCACCGACTTTTTAATTTTCTGAGCGATTTGGCTTAGTACTAAAACAGCAATGAAAATACCTAGAGAAATACTGATTATTAGAAAGGTTTGTTCTTGGCTGACACTGTGATAGACTTTGAATGGATTGATAAAAAGGATGAACACAGCAAAGTAAGCAGCAACTAATGCTGCCTGAAAGAATGATCTGTATGTTGCATTTTTAATCACTTCTTAGTCTGTTTGACTTTAATAAAAATGGCAAGAATCACAATTAAAATACTCGAAATAATGAAAATGATAATGTCTTTGTTGAGTTTACTTTTTACTTCAGATTGATTTTGTTGAAATTGTAAGAGGTCAATTTGTCTTTGTTTTTGTTCTAGATCAAAAAGGTATCCCAATTCTTCAATTTTTTGATTGGATATTGATTTTGTGATGGATGCATTGAGCGAATCATGGATTGCACAATACGTAAAAGCCGACTTAAAATCTTCTTTTTTAGAATACGAATCAGCCAAGTTTTTAGTTGCCTTCATCCAAACATCTTTGAATTCTTCTTTCTTTGAACTTCCTTCAATTTCAAGAAAGAAGAACAAAGCAGAGTCAAGATTATTTTGAGCCATATGAACTTCACCTAAACTGTTAACGAGGTTGAAGCCAATTTCTGTTTCCGCAGAGCCGACCCCATAGTTCAGAGCCTTCCAATATTTTTGATAGGCCGAGCCTAATTCTCCCTTCTTGAAATCAACCTGACCTAAACCGAAATACCCGTATTGAATACCTTCTTTATGAGCATTTCTTTCTTCAATAATGAGCGAGTTAGTAAAATATAATTCGGCTAAACTAAGGCTATCAAGTTCAAGATAAACTTCACCTATATTGTAATGTCTAATAGAAAGTTGGAGTTCGGCATCTAAAGATTTCTCAATCTCTAATGACCTTTCAAAATACAAAAGGGCCTGTTCGTAGTTCTCTTGAACCTTATAGATGACCCCAATATTATTCAGGCAAACTGATACTCTACCAAAATCATTTGAGTTGATCGCTTTATTCAATGATTCAATGTATGCCTTAGATGCCAAATCATAAAAACCTTTATTTTTATAAACAATACCTTTTAAGGTTAAGGCATTTATATGGTTAACGCTACTTTCAGTTACCCCTTGAATTTTCAGGACTTCATCCGCATAATAAAGTGCAGAATCTGGTTGTAATTCAATATTACTGTATGCTTTATTAAGAAAACCGAGTGACTTTAATGAATCAGATTCCATCTGAGAAAAGCCCGCAAATGGCAATACGAAAGGAAAAGCAAACAGGCCTAAAATTGTCAGATTTCTTATTCTATTCATCTTCACAAAGATACAATTGATTTTATTAGACAAGAACATCCATTAGGGCAGAATTATCATTCAAATACTCTTTGAAAAAGCCTTTTTGTATCATCCTCTCTTCTAATTCTTCGTAATTTTTCTGAGAAGAAACATCAATTCCAACGACAGCCGAACCATATGTTCTAGCATGTTTTTTAAGGTATTCAAAATGGAAAATGTCATCAGATTCTCCTAGGACATCCAAAACAAATTCTTTTAGGGCACCTGACCTTTGCGGAAACTGAACTAAGAAATAATGTTTTTCACCAGAATAAATTGCTGCTCTTTCCTTGATATCTTCCATTCTTGAGATATCATTATTACCACCACTCAATATGCAGACAACATTTTTTCCCTTCAGTTGAGATTTCAATTGATCAAGCGAGGCAATAGAAAGTGCTCCCGCTGGCTCTGCTATAATTGCCTCTAAATTGTATAAATCAATCATGGTTTGGCAAATTTTACCTGATTCTACAGTCAAAACTTTGTTCAAATGATTTTTACAAACGTCAAAAGTTAAGCTTCCAACTTTCTTAACAGCTGCCCCATCTACGAACTTTTCAATAGTTTCTAACTCAGCATTGTATCCTTCTTTGAGGGCTAGCGTCATTGAGGGAGCTCCTTTTGGTTCTATCGCTATGATTTTAGTATCTGGAGATATCTCTTTGAATACCGTCACCAATCCTGCAGCTAACCCTCCCCCTCCGACTGGAATAATTAGATAATCTATTGGATCCTTAGATTGAGATAAAACTTCGAGCCCAACCGTTGCTTGGCCTTCAATGATATGAACATCATCAAAAGGATGAACGAATACTTTCTCTTCTCTAATTGAAGTTGCCATTGCCTCGCTATAAGCATCATCAAAAGTGTCTCCTTTCAATTCAATTTGAACAAATTCACCACCAAACCTCCTGACAGCATCAACCTTCTGTTTTGGTGTAGTTGTAGGCATAAAAATCAATCCATGAGTGTTCAATTTCTGACAAGAAAAAGCAACGCCTTGCGCGTGATTCCCTGCACTGGCGCATACAATTCCTTTTGACATCTCATCCTTGCTCAGAGAACTGATTTTATTGAAAGCTCCGCGCAATTTATACGATCGACCGACTTGTAAATCTTCTCTTTTTAATTGAACTTTACAGTCAAACTTCTCTGATAGAAAGCTTGATTCATAAAGTGGCGTGAAGGTAGAAACACCTTTAAGTGTTTCTACCGCCTTATTGACTCCTTTTAAAGTTGGAAGGCCTATTAAAGTTTCCATATTATGCATTTTCTGGTCTTAATTTTCTCACTTGAGCGCCTGTCTGCCACATCTCTGATTGATTAATCTCAGCTAATTCTTCATTCAGCTTTGAACGATAATCTGTCTTGTTGTTTGCTTCGATAACCACCTCAGCCTCTTTTCCAGACCTGACGCTCTCATATAAATCTTCAAAAACTGGTTGAGCCGCAGCTTTGAATTTATGTCTCCAATCTAGCGCTCCCCTTTGAGCAGTTGTAGATGTATTCGCATACATCCAATCCATCCCGTTCTCTGCAACTAAAGGCATTAAACTTTGCGTCAATTCTTCAACCGTTTCGTTGAATGCTTCAGAAGGAGAATGTCCGTTCTTTCTCAAAACTTCATATTGTGCCTCAAACATTCCGGCAAGCGCTCCCATTAAGATTCCCCTTTCTCCTGTCAAATCAGAATAGACTTCTTTTTTAAAATCTGTTTCAAAAAGATAACCTGATCCAACCCCTATACCTAAAGACACCACTCTATCCTTCGCTTTTCCTGTGGCATCTTGATAGATAGCATAACTTGAATTCAATCCTTTTCCTTCAAGAAAAAGTCTTCTTAATGAAGTTCCTGAACCTTTTGGCGCAACTAAGATTACATCCACATCTTTAGGTGGGACGATTCCTGTTTTCTCAGAAAATGTTACTCCAAATCCGTGTGAAAAATAAAGTGCATTTCCCGGATCAAGATTCTTCTTTACCATTTCCCACTGATCTATTTGTCCAGCATCTGATAATAAGTACTGTAAGATTGTTCCTCTCTTTGCCGCCTCTTCTAATTCAAATAATGTTTCACCTGGAACCCATCCATCTTTGACCGCTTTGTCCCATGTTTCAGATCCTTTTCTTTGACCAACGATTACATTGAATCCATTATCTCTTAAGTTTAGTGATTGACCAGGTCCTTGAACACCATATCCAAGAATCGCAATCGTTTCGTTTTTTAATGTTTCTACTGCCTTTGATAAAGGAAACTCTTCACGAGTCACTACATTTTCTTCGACTCCTCCAAAATTTAATTTTGCCATAACTTTTGTTTTTAATGCGCCGAAGCGACTTCTATTTCTGATAAATACTCTTTTAATTGTTTCATTGGTTTTGAGATTGCTACTCTACCAGAGCGCACAAACTCAAGGATGCCATACGGCTCCAATTCTTTAAATAATTCTTGTGTTTCACTTTTATGTCCAGTCTTTTCAATTATGGTATATTCAGGTGCAACTGACAAAACTCTTGCGTTATGTCTTCTGACCAAAGTTTCGGCCTCCCCGCCTTGTGCAAGCACATGAGTCGGAACTTTGTATAATGCTAATTCTTGATAAACAACGGCATCATTCAAATGCATAAAAGCTTGGATAATTTCTACTTGCTTATTCAATTGTTTCACGACTTTCTCTACCAATTCTTTGGTCTCATTCACGACAATTGTATACCTGTGAACGTTCAGCACTTCACTTTCAGAGGCTGTTATGCTCTCAATGTTGATGTGTCTTCGGGTGAAGATTATACTGACTCTGTTCAAGAGTCCTATTCTGTCTTCAGTAAAAACTGATAATGTAAATTCTTCTTTCATCTTATTTAAGTCTTATTTCGGAAACTGATGCTCCTGTTGGTATCATTGGGAATATGTTGTGCTCTTTACTAACCATTACTTCTAGCAAATAGCTGCCATCATGTTCAATAAAGGCTTTCATTGCATCCTTCAAATCGCATCTGTCGGATACTTTGTTCGTTTCTAAATGATATCCTTTTGCGATAGTTTGAAAATCTGGATTGACCATTTCAGTTGAAGCATATCGCTTGTCAAAAAACAAATCTTGCCACTGCCTCACCATTCCTAAAAACTCATTATTAAGGATGAGTATTTTCAATTTCGCTTGAGTTTGAAAAAGCGTGCCCAATTCTTGGATAGTCATTTGAAAACCACCATCACCTATAACAGCAACTACTTCTCTGTGCGGCATTCCTAGTTTTGCACCTAAAGCTGCAGGCAAGGCGAATCCCATTGTTCCTAATCCACCAGAAGTGATATTTGATCTGTACTTTTTGAATTGATAATAGCGCTGAGCTACCATTTGATGCTGCCCAACATCTGTCACTAAAATTGCTTCTCCTTTTGTTTGATCCGAAAGAACATTTACGACTTCACCCATAGTCATGGCTTCATCTCGATTAGGGAACAGCTCGTCATTGATGACCTGATTAAATTCTTCTACTTTAAGCTTTTCAAATTCATTTTTCCAAGTAGAATGCTTGGCAGGATTTAAGGCATCTGTAAGTAGATTCAAACTCACTTTACAGTTTCCTAAAACAGCAACGTCAACCTT
>JBLFXO010000071.1:0-12984 GCA_047609865.1 Arenicella sp. | reverse complement strand
ATTTGCTTTTTAATCGCGAAGAGATTTCGAGACTAGAACTAGCGCAACCGAGAACTAAAACAATCTTGATATTGCAGCATACTTTGAATCGCTGGAATTTCATGTTGAAGAACACTCGGTTTGGAGAAGTTCATTATATCCATCCTTCTGACGAAGACCCTTCAAATTGGCAGCTGAATGAGTTCACTAATCAAGTAGAAACGAGGGATCAAACATTTGGAGCGAAAATAATAACAGACGCCTTAATATCGTTTGAAGTGAATAGTTACTTCACATTGTCTCTTGGCGGTAATAATCTTTTTAATATTTATCCAGATAAACATTCGCATTCAGCTAATACCAGTTCTGGCAACTTCGTTTATAGTCGAAGAGTTCAACAGTTTGGAGTTAGAGGAGCATCTTATCTATTAAAATTGAATTTTACGATCTAAATTGAAACTATTCAATATCAAATACGCCATTCTTTTATGTGCTATATTTTTATATGGATGGAGTGTAAATGCGCAAGATGAAAATCAAGCGGTTAAGAACAAGCAAAGGGTCAACTACATATATAATTTCACGAAGTACATAACTTGGGATAATCTTGCTGATAAAAGTGAATTTACAATTGCTCTTTATGGAGAGGAAGATGAAGCTTTATTAAATGAATTCACAAAGACAGCCGCCATTAAAAAGATAAATGGATTAACTGTAAAAGTCAAATCTATTAATTCGATTTCCGACATCAATAATCTAGAAATATTGTACGTGCATAAGGGGTTTGAAATCAATCTTGAACCTGTTCTTTCGAAATTGTATGAAAACCATGCGCTTTTGGTGACAGAAGGACTTCCCTTTCATGAATCAATGATAAATTTTATAGAAATTGATGATGAATTTCAATTTGAAATCAGTGAAGATAAAATCAATAAAGCATCTCTTTTAGTTGATCCGGCCTTAACGTCCTTTTCAATCCAAAGTACGGTAGATTGGGATCGATTATATAAGCGTTTGCAAGAAGAAATTGCAACAGTTCAAGATCAACAGGCTGAACTTGATAAACTTTCTGAAGAGATAGCTATCCAAAAGAAAGAGATTGAAGAGCAACAGACTGAGCTAACGGCTACTCTCAATGAATTAAAAGCTAAAAATACTCTTGTGCAAGAACAAGATATTTTGATCAAAAATCAGGAGCAGGATATCAGAATACAACTAAATAAACTTAAGGGACTTTTAAGAGACATTGAAAACCAATCTAAGGCCAATGAAGCGCTAAAAAAAACCTATGAAGGGCAGTTAAAAAACATTGAAATTCAATCAAAGAAACTCAATAATCAAGAGCTCTCATTAAAAGAGAATCTCTCAGAAATTGACAATCAAAATCTAAAAATTGATGAACAAAATAAAATACTAGATGAGCAGCTATCAGACCTAGAACGACAACAAACAGTCTCTTGGATTTCGATCATTTTTGGAATCTTGGCCATTTCCTTCATTGTCTTTATGGTTATATCTAATAAGAGAAGAAGGAAAAGTGAGGTGGCTCTTCAAAAAAAGAATGAAGAACTGATTAATCTAAATCACTCTTTAGATAGTTTCACTTATAGAGTGTCACATGATCTAAAAGCACCAATCGTGAATATGAAAACTATGATTCAGTTGTTAAATGAATACTCTGATAAAGAAGCAAATCCGATCTTACCAGAGCTATTCGCAAACCTAGATCTTTCAACGAATAGATTAGAAAGCACGGTTATTGATATGCTTGAACTGACGAGAATTGAGCGTGTTGAAGAAATTAAATCTGTAGTAAATATTAAAGAAATATTTGATGATTTGATTCAAGAATATCATGATGAATTAGAGAGAACTGGAGCCGAAGTTACCATAGATATTGAGCAGGAATTTGTTTATGCATCTGATACAGAATTAAAGAGCATCTTCCAAAATCTATTTACGAACAGTATGAAGTATAGATCAAAAGAGAATGACCTAAGAATTTCGATCTCTTCTTCGTTGAACAAAAACCGTTGCCATTTGGTTTATAAAGACAACGGACAAGGAATAGATTTGAAACGACATGAGAAAAAACTATTCTCTATGTTTCAACGATTTACGGCTGATAGCTCAATTTCTGGAACTGGAGTTGGTATGTACATCATCAATAAATTAATTACTAAAAATGGCGGAGATGTTAAATTGGAAAGTGAACCTGAAAAAGGCTTAACTTATTTTATTAACTTCCCTTTAGAAAAAACTTAAAATGGCAAAATTTCAGCATATACTTTTAATTGATGATGACGAGACGAATAACTTTTTAGTTAAACACATGCTCAATAAAATTGATGCCGTTGAGAATATTCATGTTGCATTGAATGGGGAAGAGGCACTTAAGAAGTTAGATGAGTTTCACGAGGAGGGAATTGTAATAGATTTGATATTTTTAGATATAAATATGCCCATCATGAATGGTTTTGAATTTCTAGATGAGTATCAAAAATTGCCAAAAGATTGTCAATCGAAAACAACTATCATGATGATCTCATCTTCTGTTCACCCAGAGGATAAAGAGAAAATTGAGACATATGAATGTGTTGATGATTTTATTGAGAAACCACTCAGTATTGAAATTATTAAAGGTTTCATCAATAGAGCGTAGTTATACTTAGACAATTTCTTTTTCCCTTTTTCGTTCACTAAAATGCTATAATCCACGAATATCGTAGATTTGTTAGGATTCTCATGCTTTTGAAAAGGACATACCTGCTAGTTATTTTCACTCTTATATCTGCATTTAATTCTGTAGGACAAGGGAGAGTGGAAAAGACTATTCCATTTTCTTCTGATACCATTCAATTTGATACTGTTTCAGTTTATAATTCTGGTTTTGAAGTTTGGGTAGATGGAGCACCAGTTACTGATAAGGACATTTTATTGAACTCTATAAAGGCATCTTTCATCCTTTCTAAGGATTTGGATGGAAAAGAAATTACAATTAAGTATGAGCCTACTCCAATCAATTTCAATCAGTCCCTTTCGCATAAATCAAGAGACCTCATCATTTCAGATACCATTGAAGACATAAACCCATTCATTCATACAGTATCAGCTACCAATCCAAATCAAGATCTCTTTGGCTCTTCTAAGCTGAATAAGCAAGGGTCTATCTCAAGAGGAGTGACCGTTGGGAACGCACAAAATCTATCTCTTCAGTCAACCCTGAACTTACAATTAGACGGGCAAATTGGACCAAACCTTTTTATGAAGGGATCAATTTCAGACAATAACATTCCTTTTCAACCAAGTGGAAATACGCAGAAACTGCAAGAGTTTGATCAAGTTTATTTAAAGGTTTATAATGACGATTTTGCAGTGATTGGGGGAGATTTTTGGCTAAGAAAACCAAAAGGGTACTTTCTTAATTATACTAAAAGATCCCAAGGAGTTTCTGTTGAAGCCTATCATGACATGAGTGTTGTTGGAATGAAAGGTACAGCTGAGCATAAAATATCGGGAGCCTTTTCAAGAGGTAAGTTCTCGCGAAATGTTATTCAAGGTGTTGAGGGTAATCAAGGTCCTTACAGACTAAAAGGAACAGAGAATGAACCTTTTATTATCATCTTGGCCGGAACCGAAAAAGTATTCATTGATGGCCAATTGATGCAAAGAGGCCAGGAGTTTGATTATACAATTGACTACAATACTGCTGAGGTGACATTTACCGCTAATCAATTAGTCACCAAGGATAAGAGAATTATTATCGAGTTTCAATATTCAGATTTGAATTATGCGCGTTCATTAATGGCTTATAATGCAGAGTTTAAAGGTGAAAAGTATTTTTCTTGGCTGAATATATATTCAGAACAAGACGCGAAAAATCAAACGATACAACAAACACTTACAGATGAGAAAAAAGGAATTTTAGCAGGTGTTGGTGACAGCATTCAATTAGCTTATTCAAACAGTATAGATAGTGTTGGATACTTTGATAATCGAGTGCTTTATAGTCTTGTAACTATAGACATTTCTGGAACCCTCTATGACTCTGTGTTGGTTCATTCTGTGAACACTGATTCTGCAATATATCAAGCTGCATTTCAAAATGTAGGGCCAAATAATGGCGATTATGTTTTTGATCAATTCACGGCGAATGGCCGTGTCTACAAATGGGTCCCGCCAATAGCAGGGCAACCGCAGGGAGATTATGAGGCTGTTCAATTATTAGTCGCCCCGCAAAAAAAGCAAATGGTTAGTTTCGGAACCGAGTGCCAGTTTAATAAGCAAATTAAGTCTTCCGTTGAGGTGGCTATCTCCAATCAAGATGTGAATACCTTTTCTGACTTTGATGCCGGTAATAATAAAGGAATTGCTTTGAAATGGAAATGGCGCTCCAATCATGCGATTAATCAGAAAGAAACCTGGAGATTGCAAACGAATGCCAACTTTGAATTACAACAGCGTCATTTTCAAGCAATTCAATGGTTCAGGACCGTTGAGTTTGATAGGGACTGGAACGTTCGGAATCAACCATTTTCAGGAAATCAGTGGCTTTCAAATGCCGGCCTTGCTCTTAGCGGAAAAGGCATAGGAAAAGTTGGATACGACTTTTCTAATTTCGTTTGGGGTCAAGATTATCAAGGGTATAGAAATAGTTTAAATGCTGATATTAAAAAGAATGGATTTAAAGGGAAGATTGACGGAAGTTGGCTGCTTTCTGAAGGAATAGAAAAGACATCTTTTATTCGTCATAATTCCCATCTATCTCAAAATTTAAAAGTTTTGAAAGTTGGATTTGAAGACATTCATGAACAGAACGAAAAATTTCTAGATGGTGACTCATTTCTGCATACGAGTTCGTATCGTTTCTATGATTGGAAAGCCTTCATCAGTACTGTGGATTCTTCTCAAAACAAATTAGAACTATATTATCGTGAGCGTTATGATTGGTTTTCTGACTCTATAGATTTGAGACAATCAACAAAAGCACAAAACGTTGGAATTGATGCTCAACTTTTGAAAAATAGAAACAACGTTTTTAAAGTCAACTTCAATTATAGGAAACTGGCTATTTTGGATACTAATTTGTTTGGCGGTAAGCCAGAAAATACATTATTGAATCGTCTCGAACATGTATTGAGGTTGTGGAAAGGAACCATCACTGCCTCTACTTTTTATGAGATAGGTTCAGGTTTAGAACTTAAAAGAGAATTCGTCTTTATAGAAGTAAATGATGGTCAAGGAACTCATACTTGGATAGATTATAACAATGACGGAATCAAAGATTTGGGTGAATTTGAAATTGCTGCTTTCCAAGATCAGGGTCAATATATTAGGGTCTTTATTCCAACAAATAATTACGTAAAAACATATACTAATCAATTCAATACATCCATCTTTTTAAGGCCAGATAGAATTTGGAGAGCAGAGAAAAAAGGATTCAAAAAATTGATGTCTCGATTCGCTAATCAAACTGTATATAAGGTGAACAGGAAGACATCTTTTGAAGATCCATTAACGGCTTTCAATCCATTTGTGTATACTATTTCCGATACTTCTCTTGTCTCGATAGCAACTTCTTTTAGAAACACGTTCTATTTCAACAAGAGTAACGCTGTCTTTGGCGCAAGCTATTCTTATCAAGAGAACGCCTCTAAAATCTTGCTTTCAAATGGATTTGATTCTAGACTGAACACATTTCATGAAATGAGGTTAAGATGGAATCTGAACAAAGAATACAACTTCAGATTGAATGGGGTTTTGGGTCGTAAAAAGAGTAATTCAGATTATGCAGCGGGTAGAAATTACTTCATAGAGTATTACGAAATTGAACCAACTTTGGCTTATCAGCCAAATACTGCTTTCAGAATTTCTTTGACAGGAAAGTTAGCCGATAAGGTCAATAACTCAGATCTCGCTGAGCACGCAACAATTAGAGATGTGGGATTTGACATGAGGTACAATAAGGTGAAAAAGGGATCTTTGAATTTAAGAATGAATTACATTCTAATTAGCTATAACGCCAGCAACAATACTTCTTTGGCATTTGAAATGTTAGAGGGATTAAAAACAGGAAACAACTTCACGTGGGGATTGTCTTACCAGAGAAAAGTGGCGAAGAATTTACAGCTAAACTTCAATTATAACGGTCGTAAATCAGAAGATAACAGTGCAATACATTCTGGTGGAATGGAGTTGAGGGCATTTTTCTGATCAAAAACCCCTATGAATCTCTTGTGGTTTCATGATCCAGTAAAAGGCAATTCCTATTATTAGCAATCCAGTCTTCATCACAATTTAGATGTCTCATTTTATAAATGGTCACCAAAAGATACGAGATTTTGAGTAATTTCGATTCTAATTAAAATCTATTTTGGAAGAGAGAGACATGAAATTCGGAACAAAGGCGATTCACGCCGGTGTTCACCCTGATCCGGCAACTGGAGCCATAATGACACCTATCTATCAAACGAGCACTTATGTTCAGGAAGAAGTGGGTAAGCATAAGGGATATGCCTATTCGCGAACTCAAAATCCAACACGACATGCTTTAGAGAAGAATATAGCGGCTCTTGAAAACGGTAATTTTGGAGCTTGTTTTGGTTCTGGCATGGCAGCAATTGACTGTGTCTTAAAAATGTTCAAACCTGGAGATGAAATTGTTTCTACAAACGATTTGTACGGTGGGTCATACAGAATCTTCAAATCCATTTTTGAAAAATTCGGATTGAAGTTTCATTTTGTAGGGATGGAGAATGCGGCGAACATTGAGGATTACATGAACGAGAATACCAAAATGATTTGGGTTGAGACTCCGACTAACCCAATGATGAATATCATTGATATTGAAGCCTGCGGAAGAATAGCAAAGAAGCACAATGCCATTTTAGCAGTTGATAATACATTTGCTACTCCGTATTTACAAAACCCTTTAGATCTAGGTGCCGACATTGTTATGCACTCCGTGACTAAATATTTGGGTGGACATTCGGATGTTGTAATGGGAGCTCTTGTTTGCAATGATGAGGAGATTGCAAATGAAATGTATAGAATTCAGAATTCGTCTGGAGCAGTAACTGCTCCCATGGATTCATTTCTGGTACTAAGAGGGATTAAAACCTTGCATCTAAGGATGCAAAGACACTGTGAAAACGGGAAGAAAGTTGCTCAATATTTGAAATCGCATTCTAAAGTTGACAATGTTTATTGGCCAGGATTTGAGAATCATCCAAATAATGATATTGCGAAAAGGCAAATGCGTGATTTTGGAGGAATGATTTCTTTTGATCTGGTAGGAAATAAGATGGAGGATGCTCTTGCCATCTTGAAAAACTTAAAACTTTTTGCTTTGGCCGAATCTTTGGGTGGAGTTGAATCCTTGTCTGGTCATCCGGTAACAATGACGCATGGTGCAATTCCAAAGGAAGAAAGAGAGAAGTTGGGTATCGTAGATTCTCTAATCAGATTAAGTGTTGGAATTGAAGATTCAGAAGATTTAATTGCTGATTTGGAGCAAGCTTTAGGTTAAGATTTTAAATTGCATAATTATAGTATTGAAATAATCACAGAATTGATAAGAGATGACAGTAGAAGAAATTAAACCACAAGACGCAGTGACAGCGGTTAATGCGGGTACTCATTTATTTGTAGATGTAAGAGAAGCATATGAATTAGACGAAGTTTCATACGGAGTAGAACATCTGCACATCCCTTTAGGTGAAATTGAAGTTAGAATGGCTGAATTCCCAAAGGATAAGCATATAATCATAGGATGTCGCTCAGGTAAAAGGAGTATGAACGCATGCATGTTCTTGAAAATGAATGGTTATGAGAACGTACAGAATTTAGAGGGTGGAATTTTAGGATGGAGTGAAAATGGATGCCCAACCAAATAAAATAGCATATATCACAGGTTCCTCTAAAGGAATTGGTCGTGCGTTAGCAGAGCTTCTTTTAAAAAAGGGATTTCATGTTATTGGAATATCCAGATCGAATGATTTGAAGGCTGAAAACTTTGAGTTTTGCCCACTTGATTTATCTGATATATCAAAAGTGAGCGCTTTCAATTTCGAAAAAGGAGCTGATCATGTGATTTTAGTGAATAATGCGGGATTAGTTGGTGATATCAACCCTGTAGGTTCTTTGCGGAATACAGCTATACATAAGGTTATGAACGTCAATACTATTGCGCCTCAAATTTTGTGTAATAATTTTTTAAAACGCTTTAAGAATGAAAAAGGAAGCTTTCATGTACTAAATATTAGTTCAGGAGCCGGCAAATCTGCTATTGATTCTTGGGCAACGTATTGCGCTTCAAAGGCTGCACTTGACCTTTTCTCTGAGACCTTGAGTTCTGAGTTAGAGTGGGCGCAATCCAACAATTGGGCGGTACATTCTTGCGCTCCTGGTGTGGTGGATACTCAAATGCAGATTGATATTAGATCTTCCTCTGAAGAAGAGTTTCATAAAGTGCAGTATTTTAAAGATCTTAAGTCAAATAATGAGCTGTATACACCCGAATTTGTTGCCGAAAAACTCTTTTTAGTGATTGATCATCCGTCAAAATTTCCTGACGCTATCATTTCGGTTCGAAATTTCTAGGCGCGCATAATATTCCGTTTACCATTTTTTGCTACCGCTCGTAATTACCGTTGAATCAATAGTTAAGGCATTTCACTATATTGCATAGCTTGGTCGTCCATTTATGTGGTAAATTCAAGCACCCATTTTAATCAGCAGAGCTGAGGCAACCCAGACTCCTTTGCGCCCATGAAAAATTTATACATGAAAAAAGTTACGCTATTAGCCTTGGCATTAATATCTATTGGAGCCATTGCACAAACTACCGTTCAAACTGACCGTTCTCATTACGGGCCAGAGAACCCTATAATGTGTGGACAGCACATTCAACAAGAAAAACATTTTCAAGAGCATCCTGAGCATAAAGCTATGCATGAGGCTGATCAAGCAGAGTTTCAAACATTTTACGATAACTACCTAGCGACTGAGTATGACCCGAATGCGAGATCTACTTATATCGTTCCTGTAGTTGTTCACGTTGTCCACTTAGATGGCGCTGATAATATTTCAGACGAGCAGATTGAAGAAGCTATGGTAAGATTGAATGATGATTTCAATGAAACAAACAGTGATTTAGGAAATACTGTTTCTGCTTTTCAAGGAATCACCGGAAATCCTGACGTTGAGTTCAAACTAGCAACTAGAGATCCAAACGGACAATGTCATAGAGGTATTACCAGAACATATTCTGCAAACACGGTACATGATGGTGGAAGTGATATTTTAGATGATATTCAAAACGCACACGGAACATGGCCTCAAAACAGATATTTGAATGTGATTGTATGTCAGGATCCGGCAGGAGCTGCTGGGTATACTAACACTCCTGGAAACTGGTACAACCAAAATGGAATGGGTGGATCAATCTATATGAGACATGATTATATGGGTACGATTGGTACATCTAGTATGACTGCAAGACACACTTTATCTCACGAAGTTGGTCACTGGTTAAATTTATCTCATTGTTGGGGAAGTACAAATGACCCTGGTCAAGGAAGTTCTTGTGGATCTGATGATGGAGTTAACGATACACCAAATACAATTGGATGGACAGCATGCAACACTAGTGGCTCAACTTGTAGCAGTTTAGATAATGTTCAAAATATAATGGAATATTCATATTGCTCAACAATGTTTACTGATGGACAAGCAGCAAGAGTTGATGCCGCATTGAATAGTTCAACTGCCGGAAGAAATAAATTATGGAACAATAACTCACCTTACTTTAACTTAACAGAAACTGGTACTGATGGTCCTGGTGATTTATGTGAAGCGGCATTCTCTTCGAACTTCACTTATATTTGTGCAGGTCAATCAATTGACTTTTCAGATGAATCTTTTCATAACGTAACTTCAAGAACCTGGGCATTTACAGGTGGTACTCCATCTACTTCGAGTGATGCGGATCCAACAATTACGTATAACACACCTGGTGTCTATGCTGTAAGTTTGGAAGTGACAGATGGTTCAAACATTGAGACAGAAACTCAAAACAACTATGTTGTAGTTCTTTCTGATCCCGGTTCTTCTTTACCTTACTCTGAAGATTTTGAATCAATTGCTAGTATTCCAGATAACGAACGTTGGATGGTAGTTGATGAAGCGGGAAGTGACCCTTGGATTTTAACAAGTAGTGCAGGTTCTCAAGAATCTTCTAGCTCAGCAAAATTATTGAACTATGGGAATTCAAATGGAACAACAGATGAATTGATTTCAGGTACTATTGACCTTTCTGGGGTTGATGCCGCTGATGATATAATATTCAATTTTGATTATGCTTATAGAAAGAGATATACGACAAATGATGAGTGGCTTAAATTTTACATCTCTAAAGATTGTGGATCAACGTGGGTACTTAGAAAAAATATTCATGGTGATGACCTAAGTTCAGTTTTAGCAACTAGTTCTTATACTCCACAGAATGATGAAGATTGGTATACAGTTGATATCACAAATATTAGCTCTGATTACTATGAGTCAGATTTCAGATTCAAATTTGTTTTTGAAAGTGACAATGGTAACAACATGTACATTGACAATATCAATCTTTATCCTTCTTCAATGGCTGGATTAATAGAAGTAGATGATGTGGCAACTTTAAATGTTTACCCAAATCCAACTACTGATATTACAAATATTCAGCTTGCCGGAGTTGAAGGACAAGAATATTCAATTACTGTTTTAAACAGCATGGGACAGCAAGTTCATTCTGTTTATAAAGGTGGGTTATCAAATGGTTTAAATTCATTTGAGTATAACACCTCAGAGCTAGCGAAAGGAATCTATATTGTTAGAATCGAAAGTGAAGGAAAGCTTCAAACTGTAAAGTTGATCAAGGAGTAATGAAGAGTATTTTCTGCTTAATAGGCTTAGGCCTATCGTTTGGTGCTAGCGCACAAGAAATTGAAAACCCTATCCCTTGCCTAAATAATCTTGAGCAAGAGAAGGCTTTTCATGACCACCCAGAACTTCAAATTCAGTTCAATCAAGAGCAAGTGGAGTTCCAATCTTTTTATGAGCACTATTTGGCGAACGAATATGATGCAAATGCAAGGGCTTCATATGTAATTCCTGTTGTGTTCCATGTCGTTCATAATGATGGACCTGAAAACATTGATGACGATCAGATTTTTGACGCACTTGAAAAATTGAATGAGGATTATTCTGGCACAAATACGGATTTGGTTGATGTTGTCACTGATTTCACTGCCGTAATTGGTAATCCAGATATTGAATTTAGATTGGCAACATTAGATCCTCAAGGAAATTGTCATCCAGGTATTACAAGAACTGTTTCTGCAAATACCGTTCATGACGGAGATGATGATATCATTGCTGACGTCACAGCTCAGCATGGTAACTGGCCTCAAAATAGCTATCTAAACATTTTTATTTGTGCTGACCCGAACGGAGCTGCAGGTTATACGAATTATCCCGCCGGATGGTATCCTGAAACAAGCATGGAAGGTGGGATCTATCTTAGACATGATTATTGCGGAACAATTGGCACCGGTTCAACGGGAAGAAGAAGAACAATAAGTCATGAATGTGCTCACTGGTTGAATATTCAACATTGTTGGGGTAGTTCTAATACGCCTGGTGATGCAGGTAATTGTGGAATGGATGACGGAGTGACTGATACGCCATTATCAATTGGTTGGTCAGGTTGTGACTTAGATGGTGAATCATGTGGTTCAGGGGTTAATAACGTCCAAAATAACATGGAGTACACAAGTAGTTGTAGGAGAATGTTTACGGATGGCCAGGCGGCTAGAATGCACGCAGCATTAAATAGTGGTGTTGCTGGCAGGGACAATCTTTGGCTTTCAGATAATCTTGACGATACCGGAACGAATGGACCTGGTGCACTATGTGTAGCTCAATTTTCATCTTCAACTCAAGCAATTTGTGAAGGTCAAACCGTTACATTTAGTGATAACTCTTATCATACTGTGACAACAAGAACTTGGACTTTTGAGGGAGGAACACCTGCTTCATCTTCTGATGAAAACCCTGTGGTTACTTACAATTCCGCAGGTACATATACCGTGACTTTAGACGTGACAGACGGTACAACGAATGAAACTTCATCAGAAACCAATTACATTGCCGTCTTGTCTACAACAGGGACAACATTGCCTTATTCTGAAGGATTTGAAAGTTTAACTGCTATTCCTGATAACACTAATTGGGTAACAACTGATGAAAATGGGACTTCTTGGTCGCTTGAAACTTCAGCAGGAGCTGATAATTCTTCATCAAGTGCGAAATTGGCGAATTACGGAAACACTGATGGCACCGCTGATGAGTTAATCTCTCAAACAATTGATCTTTCAGGTGTAGACGTGAATGATGATATCGTATTCAATTTTGACTATGCTTATCGTAAGCGTAATTCATCAAATGACGAATGGCTTAAATTCTACATTTCAGGTGATTGCGGAGAAACTTGGGTGTTAAGAAAAAACATTCATGGTGATGATTTAAGTTCGGTGGTTGCGACATCCTCATATACCCCAATACTTGATGCTGATTGGTATTCAGTAGATATTCCAAATATTACGAGTGGCTATTATGTTTCAGATTTTAGGTTCAAATTTAGGTTTGAGTCTGATGGAGGAAACAATATCTACATTGATAATATCAACTTGTATCCTTCATCTTTCACAACAGTTGAAGAAAGTAGGAGTGAATTTACTTTGTATCCGAATCCTGCGACAGAGGAAGCTATTCTTAGAATTGGGGATAAATCGACAGTGCAGAATATTGATTTATTATCTACAGATGGTAAGTTGATTAAGTCTATTCCTGTTCAATCTTTATCCAATAATGAGGTTAAAATTGATTTGACGGACTTGAGTAAAGGCTTGTACCTTATAAGAATTCAAGGAGATGAAAGTCTTGAAACCATTAAACTTCTAA
>JBLFXO010000070.1:0-13020 GCA_047609865.1 Arenicella sp. | reverse complement strand
GGAGGATTTCCAATCAAGAATTCTTTGGCGTTTGACTTTGACTACGAATACATGGTTCAAGAAATTATTTACCAAATTAAAGTTGCATGTCAAGAGCATGGAGTAGACGAGCCTAATATTTTCACTGAGTTTGGTTCTTTCACTGTAGGCGAAGCAAGTGGAATTTTATATTCTGTTCAAAGTCAGAAAAAGCAAAATGATAGAGAAAAGTGGAATATGATCGATTCTTCTTTTATCACTACTCTGCCGGATACTTGGGCAATAAATCGCCGATTTGTCATGTTGCCTTTGAACCGTTGGGAAGATAATTATGAACGAGTTCTTCTTGGCGGTATTACTTGTGATAGTGATGATTATTACAATGCTGAGCAGCATGTTAACGCAATATACCTGCCTTATTATGATAAAGAGAAGCCGCTCTATATCGGTTTTTTCAATATCGGGGCCTATCAAGATAATATTGGTGGGCATGGAGGGGTTCATCATTGCTTAATCCCAGGTCCAAAACATATTGTCATTGATGAAAAATACAATGTCAGTACATTTTACGAAGAGCAGACAGCTGATCAAATGATGTCTTTGTTAGGCTATTAATTCTTGAAAAAATGAAAAGAGCATTCGCAGGGATTCCTGAAAAATACGGCGCATATGAATCGGCGAAAGTGGTTTTGATCCCAGTACCTTATGATGGCACCAGTACTTGGGGTAAAGGTTCTGATAAGGGGCCTGACGCATTTCTAGAGGCTTCTGATAATATGGAACTTTATGATATTGAAACCAATCAGTCAACTTATAAAATAGGTATCCACCTTACCGATCCTGTTTTGGAGAATAAATCTCCAGAAAAAATGACAAAAGCAGTTTATCAGAAGGTGGAAGAAGAGATTGCAGCAGGGAAATTTGTCACCTTGTTTGGCGGTGAGCATTCCATATCAATTGGTTCGATCAGAGCTCATTGTGAAAGTTATTCTAATCTGACGGTTCTTCAATTAGATGCACACGCAGACTTGCGTTCTTCTTATGAAGATTCTGAATTCAATCATGCCTGTGCTTTACATGAAGCCAGTCAATCCACGAATTTAATACAAGTTGGCATAAGGTCTATGGACGAATCAGAATTGGAGTTCATGAATGTGAATCAAGTTTATTTTGCTCATAAGTTACATTGGACGCATGATTGGATGGAACGTTCAATTTCGCAAATGAGCAATGATGTTTACATAACTGTTGACCTAGATTGTCTTGATCCGAGTGAATTGTCGGCGACAGGCACACCTGAACCTGGAGGATTCACTTATAACACTTTAGTTTTTTACCTAAAAAAGGTTTTTGTTCAAAAGAACGTTGTTGGATTTGATATCGTAGAACTGTGTCCGAATGAATTCTCGAAGGCTTCAGATTTTTTGGCTGCCAAACTTTATTATAAAATGTTGAGCTACAAATACAATCTAAAATAATGAATAAGGCGATCGCTTACCATATTGGTGACTTTATCTCAATTGCTGAAATTCTGCATTATACTCATGAGGATCCTTTGAGGGTTGAGAGTGGTTATGCTTTTTATGAATTGTCGGAAAAGTCATGGGTTTATATCAAGGATTACGGCTCTGTTGTGTTTATCAACTGTGAAGAATTAATTCAAAAAAAGTGGCTTAAATTATTGATTGGGCAAACTCCTATTTTAGAAGATTTAATTCAAGAAGAATACAATATTCAAGAAAATCATCAAACGACAAGAGTTGGATTTAGTGTGATAAAATTGGATAAGCTGAACCCTGATGAGGCTCATGTCATTTGTTTGCATATTGGCCAGGCTGTTGCTCTAGATGATTTTCAAAATCAGGTGAATGATCTTTTAGAGTTAACAAGGGGGTTTTCGTGTCAATTAGATCAAAAAGGAAAGCTCGGAATTAGCCGAAAAGAAATGAGAAGACTGGTCGGGCAAACAATGGTTTTAAAAAATAAGATAGCTGAGAACCTTTTTATTTTTGATACTCCAGATGTTTCCTGGAATGATGAAGAATTAAACCAATTAGATACAGAGCTTAGAAGAGAACTTGAAATCTTAAGAAGACATCAAGGCTTGCAGTTGAATCTGTCGGTGGTTAAAGAGAATATTGATTTGTTTAAAGATATTCTTCAGCATAGACACAGCAGTATTTTAGAATGGATAATCATTCTGCTCATCTTATTTGAAGTCATACAAGTATTTATCCCATAATTAGATTAAAGAAAAATGGAAAAGCCAATTTCACAATTTATAGAAAAATATTATTTACACTTTAATGCGGCCTCAGTTGTTGATGCGGCAAAAGGTTATCAAGATCAATTAGATAAAGGAGCTAACATGATGGTGACTCTGGCTGGCGCCATGAGTACGGCAGAGTTGGGCAAAATTTTTGCGGAAATGATAAGGCAAGATAAAGTTCAAATCATATCTTGTACAGGAGCAAATTTAGAAGAAGATATCATGAATTTGGTTGCTCACAGTCATTATAGAAGAGTTCCTAATTATAGAGATCTCACACCTCAAGATGAATGGGGTTTACTTGAAAAAGGATTGAATAGAGTAACCGATACTTGTATTCCAGAAGAAGAAGCTTTTAGGAGGATCCAAAAACACATTGTTGCAATTTGGAAAGATTCAGAGGCTAATCAAGAGCGATTCCTGCCACATGAATATATGTACAAGTTATTATTAAGCGGGGTGCTTGAAGACTATTACGAAATTGATCTAAAAGATAGTTGGATGTATGCTGCAGCTGAAAAAAACTTACCTATCGTAGTTCCAGGTTGGGAGGACAGCACAATGGGTAATATCTTCGCCTCGTATGTCATGAAGGGAGAGCTAAAGGCATCTACAGTTAAAAGTGGTATAGAGTACATGACTTATTTAGCGGACTATTATATTAATAACTCAGCCAACGGAATTGGGTTTTTCCAAATCGGAGGAGGAATTGCGGGAGATTTTCCTATATGTGTCGTGCCAATGTTGTACCAAGATATGGAGATGGAAGAGACGCCTTTCTGGTCGTATTTCTGTCAAATTTCGGATTCAACTACAAGTTATGGAAGCTACTCTGGAGCAGTTCCGAATGAGAAAATAACCTGGGGAAAACTAGATATAGATACTCCCAAATTTATTATAGAGTCTGACGCAACAATTGTGGCTCCTCTAATATTCGCTTACTTATTAGGGATGTAGTTGCTGAGCAAAACCTCAGTAGAATTCTTGATTTCATCTAACACTATCTGACTATCAATGTCAGCTATGTTTTGAATTGGAGCAACTTTGTTTACTAAAAAATCTCTATACTGTTTTATAGTTTCAAATCTCACCTTTGCCATAAAGTCGTGAGAACCGGAGGTGTGATAAAGTTCAAGCACATCCTCCAAGCTTAGCAGCTTATCTAAAAAAGCAGTTCTCCGAACTTGGTTGTGTTCTTTGATTGTGATATTAATGAACACCATTAGATGTTGATTCAGTTTTTCTGGGTCTAAAATCGCTACGTATTTCTTGATTACGCCACTTTTTTCCAGCTTTTTGATTCTTTCGTAAATGGGAGTGCTTGATAGTGAGAGTTTTGCTGAGAGTTCCTTAGCTGTAAGGTTTGCATCTTTTTGGAGAAAATCAAGGATTTTGAGATCGACAACGTCTATTTTCATGGTTTATCACTTTTATTTATAGTAATAATAGTCATTATTACTTAAGTCATTACAAATTGTAGGTTTTTTCATTTAAATATTAGAATCAAGTGGTAAATTGTTCTTGTAAACGATAAAGGTAAAGTTATGAGCAATAGAATTATTTCGTATTCGAGCATGGGGAAAGATTTGAAAAATGCTTTCAAGAATTGGCTCAAATTGACAGACAGAGAATTGGTTTCTTTTCCGTTCAAAGGCAATCACGTTAAAGGTTATTTGTTTGATTATCAAAAATGCAAATATCTGATAGTGATGTATTTAAAAAATGATCCGTCCATTGAAATTGATATGGCTGATTTCAATGAGGAGTTTTAAAATGGAGATCATGAATTATTTAATTCTAAGACTAGTTTCTCGAGATTCAAAAGCTTTTTTGGAAGAAGAGAGTATTCGAGCGGCCGTGAGCAAAAAACTCATTTTGGAGCACGTAGATCGTGCTTCAATTTTTTGGGATGAAGAAGGAGATATAATCTTTCATCCTCCAATTTACAAAAAAGACAAAAACTATTGGATATCCCTTCTGAATTCCATTCTGGATAGAGATAGTTGGGAAATCATTAGCAGTAATTTTCAATAAACATAATTAATTAGTTGTGTTAAAAGGGAGTAATGTCCGCATTGCTTCCTTTTTTTATAGATTTGTTTTTAAGGCTAGGATAGGGGGAGCCATTCATAGCTCTATGGATTATTATACTCTTCTCAGAAAGGGGGGTAGAGAAACAGATTAAATGAATTGTGTTCTTGAAATTAATCAAATTACTTCGTCAGTAATGAAGAGCTAGTTTTTACTTTTGATGATTACAAGTACTTAGAACAGTATGTTCTTGAATAAGAATTATGGAAGTAAAAAGTTTTATTGAAGATGCCAGCCTCATCAACTATAATGAGAATACGCACGAGACAAGTGCTTTTGATAAAGAGCAATTTCTTGATATAAAAAACAATACAAAAACTGTTAATTGGTTAAATGTATATGGTTTTGATTGGAAAGATGAGATCAAGTCAATTATTAAAACAAATCAACTTCACGATTTTTTAAATATTCTAGTTTTTGAGGATGATCAGAAGAATAAGATGATTGATCTTGATCGTTCGCTTTATTTGACTATAAATGTCCTTATTCGTGATGAAAACGAATTCAAATACGATAGAATTAAGTTTTATTTTCAAGACAATTTTCTGTTCACCATCCAAGAGAAAAAAGGAGATTATTTTGAAGGTGTTCGGGACTATTTAGCAACAAACAATGGCATTGTCAGGAGAAAAAAAGGTGACTATTTACTATTTAAATTACTTGAGTCTATCATTGACAATTATGAAGATGCTTACCAAAATATATCCAAGGAAACCAGAGTTTTTCAAGATATAGATAGGATTAAATTGGAGGAAGCATTCATTGTTAAAATTGAACACGCGAAACAAGATGTTTTAGAATTGAAAAAGTCTCTCACTAAACTCAAAGAAGTGTTGTTGCAGCTGGAGCGTTGGGATAACCAAGAATTCCATAATCACTATTTTACTTTGCTTAAAGAGCAAATCAATTTTGTAATTGATGATGTTGATTTTGATCTTCAGCAAATAGAGAGCAATTTGAATCTCATTTTCAACCTCCAAAGCCACAAATTAAATGAAGTGATGAAAACACTCACCATCTTTTCTGTGATCTTTATCCCACTCACTTTTTTGGCAGGTATTTATGGGGTGAATTTTGTGAACATTCCAGAAACTCAATCTCAATACGGTTATTTCGTTGTGTTGGGTGTGATGGTTCTTGTGACCATAATATCCGTTATTATATTTAAAAAGAAAAGGTGGTTTTAAAAAGAAAGACCTAGAAGCACTTTGGAAACAAGTCACTTCTAGGCCTTGATGAGACCGTCTAAAAGGCACCGCTGCCTTTTAGACAAAGATTAAAAACTATAAAACCAGATTAATGTCTAATCACGGATTCTGGAACTCCTTTTAGTGATCATTTTATTCTTTTTCCTCAAGAATTTTGAAAGTAATTGGCCAAAAAGTATAGCGTTAACCATGCCGCAATTAAAAATAGTATGACGACTAATCGCTGCGGTACTTTAAATGACTTCTGACGCTTTGGAATTCTGAAGTTACGCGGCATAATAAACTATTAGTATTCAATTTCCTCTTCAATCTCTTCTAGCACCGCATCTTTGAGTACCCAAATAATATCTCCGTCTTCGTTGACGTTTGATACATAAGTGATTTCGAAATAGTTATCAGTGTGTTCATTGGTTTTAAGGTTATACATTTCAAGTATTGAAGGCTCGCATGACTCGAATTCAAGAAAATCTTCATTGCCGTCAATGAAGCCGTATGTGCCCTGACTATATCCCTGATATTGAGCAATAGCAGTTATTTCTTCTTTTTGAGCGAAAGATGCAAAGGAGGTGCCTATGCATAGTCCTATTAATAAAATTGATTTTTTCATTTTGTTTTTGTTATTTATGAGTAAAAATTGCCTTTCATTTCTTCATTGAAGTCATCTTGATAATCTCCAATAAATTCGTCATCTTCATCCTCTATTGCTTTGTTGTCCCATTGCAATGAGCTAAGAACCTGAGGTTCTACAATAACCAATAAATTTGAAGTCCCTGTCCAAATTTCAATCGCCAAATACTCTGATTTGCTTGGAGGATATTTTAGTTTGATTATAGACCCAATAGGATCTTGGAAATATTTTAATAAAACCAGCCGTTTTAGATTCGGTAATAGGTCTTTGTACTTTTTAGTTTTCATGATAATTCAGTTAATAGTGAATAAAAGAAATTCTATGAATTGGAATGAGTATGTCTCCTTTGAGTATAGCATGTGTGTCAGTTGCCCCCCAGATAGTTGTTTCCACTTTTTTTTCACCTTCAATGTCTTCAAAGTAGATCAGCACTTTAGAGCGAAATATGTTGCCTAAAGAAGTCGAATATTTAATTTTTTTCGCTCTTAAAATTTGTTCAAAAGAACTTACTAAAACATCTTGTTTAGGGAAATGTAAATCTTTGATTTCCTCTTTTGATATTAAGATCACCTTTGGTCTCATTATCATGATGGGAGTCAAATTTAATTTAGCTATCATTTGTTCTGGTTATAATTATATATATAAACCAAATGTATAATGACAATCTGAACGAAATCTGAATGAAATCTGTAGAAATTCTGAAGAATTGAAATTTAAAATAGAATCGTAATGTGATACTCTGTTTGAGAATGGTGAACTTTTATTTCCAGGTCGAGACGTGATACGATTTTTTCAACTATTGAAAGGCCGAGGCCGAGAGATCCTTCGCTGCTTTTTGAGGAAGTAAATCTTTTGAATTGAGCAGGTGGAGGCGGGAATTTTATGTCAAAAGTGTTCTTTATATCTAGTCGACAATTTTTAAGGGAGATTTGGATTTCCCCACCTTTTATATTGTGATTCACCGCGTTTTTTAGAAGATTATTAATTAAGATTTCAACGAGGTTATAGTTTGTATTCGTCCTGTTTTTCAAGTCATGATGAAATCTAATTCTTAAGTTTTTTGATCGAATCTGGTCTTCATAATTCTCGAGCACTTCTTCACATAGTTGTTGAAGATTAACTTCAATTCGATCTTCGTATACATCATTGTCAATCTTAGATAGAAGAATTAGTGCTTTATTTAGACGGTTCATTCGGCTAACACTTTTCAGAATGACATCTAAACTTTTCAAATCTTCTCCATCTAAATTTGGCGACTGTAATAGTAATTCGGCCTTTGTTCTAATTACCGCTAGAGGAGTGAGTAATTCATGTGATAAATCCTCAGCATATATGGTCGATTTTTTTTTAATTCTTGAAGTCATTTAATCCTCTTTAAAAATATATCCAACGCCATAAAGTGATTTTATGTAGTCGTTTCCGCCTGCGCTTACAATCTTCTTTTTTAAGTTTTTGAGATGGCTATATACAGAATCTGCAGATTCAGAAAAATCCATATAATCTCCCCAAAGGTGTTCAGAAATTGAGCTTTTGGTTAAGACCCGATTGCGGTTGTAAAAAAAGTATAATAAAAGATCATATTCTTTTTTTGTCAAGCTGAGAACCTGTTTATTCACTTTTACTTCTTTGGCGTCAGTATTGATCTTAATTTCATTGAATTCAAGGATGGCACTTCCTCTTTGTTTTTTTCTCCGAATGATTGATTTGATGCGAGAATTTAATTCTGATAAATGAAAAGGCTTGGTCATGTAATCATCTGCACCCAAGTCTAAGCTCAAAACCTTATCGTCAATGTTAGAGTTAGCGGAAAGCACTATTATACCACATTCTGAATCCTTTAATTGAATTTTACTGAGTAAAGGCAGACTGTTGCCATCAGGTAAAGAGAGATCCAGAACAATGCAATCATATGAATGATCACTTATTTTATCGTGTCCATCCGAAATTGTTTTTGCAGTCTCGCAAGTGTATCCACCTTCATTAAAATAAAGTAAAACAGATTTCAGTAATTCTCTATCGTCTTCTACAAATAACAGTTTCACGCTATTAATTTTTAGGCAATGTAGAGAATTAGACTTTGGAATGGTCTAAAACCAGAAGAATTATTTATCCTTAGCAGCTTTCATTTCAGCAACTTTCTTTTTACGAGCTTCGCCTTTTAATAACTTTCCTTCCCAGTATAATTTGTCGCCAACTTTTTTGCCATCTTCTCCATAAAAGATCCAAAATCCATGCTTAACAGCATACTTGTAGCGTGCAATTTTCTTTATTTTTCCGTTACCGTGATAGTGTTTTACCATGCCATGAAGGTTTCCATCTTTATAGTTACCCTCTGTCTTTAGTTTCATGTTCTCGTGATACTCTTTGAACTCACCGTCTAGGATTCCTTTGTCGTAATACTCATATCTGGCAACAGGTAATTGTCCTTTTTTTGGTTCATAGTAATAAACAGTTTGGCCATGTTGAAGTCCTTTTTCCCATTTCTCTTGATAAGAAATTGTACCCCTATCATCAAAATATAACCAAATACTGTCCTTTTTTTGATTGATGTATTTACCTCTAGCCATTATATATCCCGAGTTATGGAACATTTTTGATCTCCCTAATTTTCCGCTGTTTGAGAAATGGATAATTGCTTCACATGATCCGCTTTCACGATAATATCTGAATTCTCCATAAGGCTTATCGTCTTTAAATTGCCCAGTATATTTGAACACCTTAACGTTGTCATAGCCTTTTTTCCATTCGCCTTGTTTTCTTCCTTGGCTATCAGTTTTATTGATATCTCCTTGTGCTACAAGGGATGCCGAGACTAGAAATGTGAATAGTATGAAAGCTGTCTTAATCATTTAATTATGGTTAGGTTTTTAATTCTTTTGCTAGCGTATGCAAATTATCAAAAATATAATCCGCTTTTGTTGATACGTTACCAATTGTTGTCAACATTATTGTTTTCATTCCCAATTTCATACCAAATTCAATATCGGACTCTGAATCACCTACCATTAGGCATTTGTTAAAGTCAATATCATCAAAGTCTCTTTTGGCGTGTAGGCCCATGCCAGTGCCAGGTTTACGGTAGTTTGAATTCTCAGCAACCAGCTGTGGAGCGAAATAAAATTTTTCTATTTTCCCGTTTGCGTTTTCGAAGATATTATTCATGTATCCGTGAATGATCTCTAAATCATTTTCATCCATGCTGCCTTTGCCAATTCCTTGCTGGTTGGTCACGACCACAATTCTTTTGAATATTTTATTGAATTCAGCAACCGCCTCTGGAACACCATTCAAAATTGTCAATTCATTCAATTGCTTTACGTAATCGTCTATCAATCGATCATTGATTACTCCGTCTCTATCTAAAAATAAAGTCCAGTCTTTATTAATGTTGAGTTCTTTCAATTTCACTTCTTGATCATTTATAAATTGCTGATAATCTTCAGGGATGCCAATGTCAATAAAGTAGGCTTCACTTTTTATGGCCATCAGTTTATCATTATTGACGGCATCTATCATAAATGTCTCTTCAAAAGAAAATTTACCACCAGGATAAGTATTCAGAGCTTCTTTTGAAAGTTTATAGATTCCACCATTAATATATCCTTCTCCCGATTTTCCTTTCTCAGAAAACCCAATGATCTCATTTTTTTCAATAAGAAGGGCTCCGTATCTCGAAGTGTCATTTAAGCTTTTTGCATATAGATAGGTTTCATCTTCCTGAGGTGAACTCCAATCTAATTCAACATCAAAATAAGTGTCTCCGTTAACAACATGACACCAATTTGATTGAATTTGGGTTAGCGCTTTCTTAATGGCTCCACCAGTACCGAGAGGTTCATTTTCAATACTATAAATGATATCCATTTGCAAATAGTGATCACCAAAAAAGTCCTTAATGGTTTCCCATTTGTACCCAACAGATAGAATCACCCTATCGCATCCGTTATTATGTAATTGCTGTAATAGAGCATGCAGAAATGGTTTGTTGTGAATAGGTGCCATTGGCTTTGGAACGTCTGAAACAACTGCTTGTAAACGACTTCCTTTTCCGCCAGCTAGAACTATTACTTCTTTCATTTTGAGAAAAGACTTGCTTCTACTAATTCACAAATGATATGACCTACAGTGATATGAGATTCTTGAATTCTTGGTGTATCTGAAGATGGAATGTTGATTAAAACATCTACCATATCTTTCATCTTTCCGCCATCATCTCCAGTGAATGCTATTGTAATCATATCTGCATTCTTTGCTTCTTCAATTCCACGAATGACATTTGCAGAATTTCCTGAAGTGGAAAGACCAATGAATACATCTCCTTTTCTACCCATTGCTTTTGTCATTCTCGCATAAATCTCATTGTAGTCATAATCATTGGCTACCGCTGTTAGATATGAAGTGTTGACGTGCAAAGCTTCTGCGTAAAGAGGGTCTCTGTCTAAGTAAAATCTGCCTGAAAATTCAGCTGCTAAATGTTGTGCATCTGCAGCTGAACCACCATTTCCGCATAAAAGTAATTTACCATCCTGCTTGTAACTTTCAATGATTAACTGAACACTTTTTTCAATCCTATTTAATAGTTCTTGATTGCTCAAGATGGACTGTTTCACTGATATTGATGAGTTCAGAATCGAACTTATTTTTTCTTGCATGCTCATAGGTATCTCTGAAACAAAGATTGTAATTATTCTTCAACCACCCAAGATTGAACGCCTTCATCTACTAATCTGAAAGGAATTATATTGCCATTGAAGGTTTGTAGGGCTTGTATTACTTGATTCTTCTTGGCGCTTTCAACGTAAAAAAGGATGAATCCTCCTCCTCCAGCACCGGATATCTTTCCACCTTCAGCGCCATTTTCCATAGCAGTGTTATAAATCAAATCAATTGTTTGATTGGTAATTCCACGGGCCATCTTCTTTTTATTCTCCCAACTCTTATTTAATATCTCACCAATAGCATTCAATTGATTCTTTGCTAACTCTTCTTTCAAGTGAATTGCTTCATCTTTGATTTCGTGTGTAGCTTGGATAGATTCTTCTTTATTGCTTTCAATATTCAGCATTTGAGCTTCAATGATCTTTGAAGAATCTCTGCGTTGCTCGTTGTAGAAAAGGATGAGGTTGAATTCTAGTTCATTTTTAGTGCCAGATGAAAGTTCAACAGTTTCAACGTCAACTTTTCCCTCTTTGGTGAAAGTTAAGAAGTTGGTTCCGCCATAAGTGGCTGCATATTGATCTTGCTTTCCGCCCGCCATTTTTAGTTCTTGACGTTCAATTTTGACTGCCATTTCAGCCAATTCTCTTTTTCCCAAATCTAAATTAAGGAGTCGATTAAAGGCTGCTAAGATGGATACCAAAATAGTTGATGAAGTTCCAAGACCACTGCCAGTTTGAACGTCCATCTCATTTACCATTCTAAATCCAAATGGGGCAATGTTGAATTGTCTAATGATGTGGTTGTAGGCACCAATTTGAAGAATGATATCTTTCTCTGTTGGCAAGATGGCCGCTATTTCAAATGTTCTTATCTCGCCAGTCTCGGCATTTTCAAAGATGATATTCTTCTCTTGAGGTATGAGTGTCGTTTTTGCATAAAGACTAATGGTTGTGTTCAGTACAATTCCACCGTATCGCTCAGAGTAAGGACTTACATCTGTTCCTCCTCCTGCTAATCCAATTCTGAATGGGGCTCTGCTTTTTACAACTTTCATTTATAAAGAATCTAAACTATCGCACAATTTGCTCCATTCAAAACGCTTTTTTTCGTCTTTTATGTTGTGGCTGTATTTCGTAATGTTGCTTTCTTGGCAGATGGCCAATAAACTTTTTGCTATTTCCTCAATTGAATTTTCACACACTTGGCCTACTAAATCATGTTTCACCATGTTTGATAAATCTCCAACATCAGTTACCAGCATTGGTAGCTCCATTGAGTAAGCGATTTGAGTAACTCCCGATTGAGTTGCTGTTCTATAAGTTAATGCTAAGAAGTCTGCAGCGGAGAAATAATACTTTACTTCTTCGTTCGGGATGAAGAGATTCTTTCTAATTATTCTCGAATTCAGATCGTATTTGTCAATTATTGATTGATAGTCATCCCAGTTGTCGTAAGATTCACCAGCTATGATTAATTGGTGATTCGGAATTTGATCTTTGATTGTTTCAAATGCTTCAATGAGTAAATCAACTCCTTTATATTTTCTGACTAAACCGAAAGAGAGGATGTAATTCATTGCTGCATCCAATTTTAACTTTTCACAGGCTTCCTTTTTAGAGAGTCGTTCGCCGTAAATATCAAATAGGGGATGAGGTGAGTAGTTAATTGGCTTAGAGATGTTAAAAACATCTTTCAATTGGCCAATTCCCTCTTCAGCCATGACAATAAAGCCATCCATCTTTTTAAGAAAGTATTTGGACAACATTTTATCGCCCATTCTTTTTTCATGTGGAATGACATTATCCGCCAAGCAAACAACTTTGTTGGTTTTTGATTTTCCAAACTTTGCGATTGTTCCTAGAGCTGGAGCCATGAATGGTAACCAATATCGTATGATAGTTTTTTGCGCTCCAGACTTTTTTAATTGTCTGCCAACTTTTATCCAATTGAAAGGATTGATAGAAGATATTTTTCTATGAATTATTATTCCTTGAGGTGCCTTTGTGCCTTCTTCTAAGTATTGAGATTTACCAGGAAAAATAATTTTTGGGTACATTAATTTAAAGGTCCATACTTCAACTTCTGCTCCTCTTTTCACATATTCTTGTGCTAAGCGGTCAGATGTGGCAGCAATTCCGCCTCTATAAGGAAAGGCTGGCGCAATGATGATGATTTTTTCAGCAGAC
>JBLFXO010000069.1:0-13059 GCA_047609865.1 Arenicella sp. | reverse complement strand
GTAGTTACCGTAAATACGCTAGAAAAATGACACAACTCATGTCATCACTCAAAGAACGGTATGAAAAAGTTTATATATTTGCGAACGTAAAACCCAAGCTTGTGAGAAACTTACTCTTTTTATTCACCCTTTTCATTTTAGTATCTTGTTCCACAACCCGTGTCACAAATCGAGAAATTGGCGGAGACGATTCACCAGTTATTCAAAAAAAATTAGTTGGAGAAATCAAAGTTGATTTGACTAAGAAGGTTACCGGTACTGCCTTAAATACTAAAGGCAACGTAAAGGCAGCTAAGCAGATGGCAATATGGAATTGTTTAGTGTTCAGTGGTGCTCATACTCTTATCGATCCAGTTTATAAAATAACCACTACCGGAAAAAGTTTAGTTTCTGTCGAAGTTGCCGGCTATCATGGGTCTTATGACAATGTTAAAGTAGCAACTAAGCAAGATATCATTGATTATATCAGGTTTAACTTATTAAGCGGAAATGGAATCTTAAATGTTTCATTTGAAGAGTTTAGAGCATATTACCATAGTTTAATTGCTGATGAAGCATTTGAAGAGTTTGATATCATGGATGACTATGAACTTAGAATGTACTTTGATAATGAAGTGAGCATGGCAAAGAAGAGCAAATCACCATTGAATACCAATAATAAAAAAAAGAACGGTAATACAGGAAAAGTTGTGGGTAGAGTCCTACTAGTTTGGCTTGCTATTGGGGCCATAACAGCACCTTTCCTACTTCTACTATAATTTTAAACAAAAAACAAAACCTATGAACTTTAAATTAATTCTTACTTCTGCATGTGCGGTTTTAATATTAGCCTCTTGCTCAGTAACAAAAGTGACGAATCGAACTATTGCAGCAACTGAGACTGAAATCATCATTAAACCATTACTTGCTGAAGTGGATGTAGATGTTTCAAAGAAAATTATTGGAACTGCTACGGTTACTAGAATGTCAGTGGCTGAAGCTAAAGAACTAGCTAAATGGGATGCTCTTGAAAAAAGTGGTGCAGATATTATGATTGACCCTATCTACAAAATCACACATTCTTTTTGGAGAAAAGTCACAGTTGAAGTAACTGGTTTTGCTGGGAAATATACTGAAATCGCACCTATGAACGAGGCTGATTTGAAAAACTTAGAACTGTATAAACCAACTAGCGGAAGCAACGAAACTGGTGGTACAGTTATGACTAAGCTTAGAAAGCTTAAGAACAGAAAATAATATTTTTCAACTTATTTTATTTAAAAAAGCACTCCAATTGGGGTGCTTTTTTTATTTTATACCATGAAGTATAGTATAGCCCTTCTTCTTTTACTTACAATGACTTGCTCTTTTGGTCAAACAGAGGTTCAAAAATTGTACGCTAAAGTTGATAGTTTACTTGCTATCGACCAGAATGATGAGGCCTTAAATGAGGCTCTAAATTTGGAAGCCAAAAGTTTGGTATTGTACGGCCCTGGATCAGTTCAACTATACGAAGCTATTATTCTGAAGGGAGATTGTCACTTTGCTCTTAGCCAATTTCAAGAAGCCTTTGACACCTACCAAAGGGCTTTGCAAAAAATTGATCAAGCCGAGGGAGAAAGTTTCAACTTCGCATACGTACAACATTCAACTGCCCAATGCTTAATCAAGTTAGGGCGACCTGAACTATCTATTGACGTTTTCATATCAACAGGAGAACTCTATCAGCGCACCATTGGCTTTGAGAATCAATTTTACGCAAGCCTCTTGACTGACTTAGGAGAGGTCCTAATGGATTTAGACGAAATAGAAGCAGCCTTTACAATTTATGAAGAACTGGCTCCTTTAGAAGAAGCAATTAGTGAAAACAATGATTTTAATGGTAAAAGCTATTTAAACCTTGCTGAACTGGCATTCATATTAGGCTTCACCGAAACCGCAGAAGAGGCGGCCCTAATAGCCCTGAGCTATATGGAGACCAATAAAGATGGGGACTCAGAAGATTTGGTTCAAACCATTTTACTATTAGGCGAAATTTACCTAGAGAATGGCCAGTATTATTTAGTGCCATTACTTATGAAAGAAGGGTCAAATCTTTCCAATCAAATCAAATCGAAACCCTTCAAAAACGAAATAACCCTGACCAAAGGCCTTGCTGAATTTGAATTAAAAAACTACAGCCAGTCAATTAATGATTTGAAAGCTGTTGAAGGCGAACTTAAGGGCCTTGACGCATTAATCGCTACGTACACAATAGCACAGTCACAATCGGCAATCGGTCAAAAGAAAAATGCCCGACAGAGTATGAAGTCAGTTATTCAAATGGCGAATGAAATTGGCGAGCTAGATGCTAATATGATAGCATCTATTTACAATCAAACTGCCCTCTTAGACCAAGCACTTGCTAATTACGAAGACGCTGTTAAGTATTATGAAAAAACGCTTGAAATTATTGGAACCAGAAATATCCAAATGCAATTGACCGCCATGGGAAATCTTGCATCTCTCTATAGTGATTTAGGACACTTCTCTGAAGCAGAAGGAATCTATCTTCAGGTTTTAGACCGTGTTGAAAATGATCCTTCAAAAAGAAACCTCTATATCCAAGTTTTGAATAATCTCGGAACACTGTATATGGATTGGGGAGACTTTTCAAAGTGTGAGTTATTATTGAGTGAATCATACAATGAAACTGTTAACTATTTTGGAGCAAATAGCATTGAATATGCCAACTCAAAAAATAATCTTGGGTCATTCTATTTTGAAGTAGGAAATTACGATAAAGCGGTAGACCATTTCAGTGAAGCTTTACTTGCTTATAAAAGCCTAGCCGGACAAAACACTATTGAATACTCTTCAATACTGAACAATATTGGTATGCTGTTTCTCGAGGTGAATGAATTTGAAGAGGCCTATGCATACTTAGATTCTGCAAAACAAATTGAAAAAGTAATCTTAGGCGAAGATCACCCTGAATATGCAGCAACGCTAAGCAACATTAGCTATGTTCAAGGGGAATTAGGCGAATACGATTTGGCAGAAAAAAATATTAGACAAGCCATGGGGATTGTTAAAAGTCATTTCACTGAAACTCATCCCGATTATGCTCTTTATCAGCTTAATTTAGGAAAGATATTCGCAAAAAAAGGTGAAAATCAATTGGCCAAATTGACGCTGAAAAAATCGCTTTATCTGCATCAAGAACTTTTTGGAGCCAAACATCCAAACTACGCAATTGCTCAATTTCATTTAGCTAAATTATTGGCGCGCGAGGGTAAGTTGAAAGAAGCATTGCCACACTTCAACTCCTATGCCGAAATATTAAAAGATCACCTTTCTGATTTTCTGCCATTCTTATCAGAAAAAGAGAAATCAAGTTTTTTTAGAAAATACACTCCTTACTTTCATGAATACTTTCAGTTTGCTGCCAAAGCAAAAGATATAGATCCGAGCATTCAAAACGAAGCTTTTAATTTAAGTATTACCCTGAAAGGAATATTGCTACGTTCTTCTAAGGCAATGAGAAATGTTATTCTAAATAGCGGCAATGATGAGTTGATTTCCATTTATGACAAATGGGTTAACCTTAAAAAGAGAATATCAGAAATTTCAGCACTACCAATAGAACAGAGTGGCGAAGAATTAGCAAAATTAAATGACCAAGCAAATAAATATGAAAAAGAATTATACCAATTATCAGACGAACTAAATGCTGCAGCATTGAATGGAGGAGATTGGAAGAGCGTTAAGGAAAGTCTTAAAGAAGGGGAGGCCGTAATTGAGTTTATCAACTATAAAAATAGCGAAACTGATAAAACTGAATACGCAGCTATAGTTTTGGCTCAAAATTCGAAACAAGCCGAAATCATTCCCCTTTTCGAAGAAACAGAATTAACAGATATCATAGGGATATATGGGACCAACAATCTTAAATATGTTGAAAATGTATATTCTTTTTCAAAAGAAGGAGGCACTAATTTGTACGATTTAATTTGGAAGCCAATTGATGATAAAATCAGTCATTGCAAGCGAGTATATATTTCTTCGACAGGTCTTTTGCACCGAATATCTCTTTATGCTGTTGCTATAAGTGAAGATGAGTATCTCATAGATGCTTATGAACTTATCTCTATTAATTCTGCAATAGATATCATTGATTTCAAAGACACTCCTTCAAGCGAGCTAGAGAACATTACACTGATGGGGGGAATCGATTATGACACAGATAACAGTGATAAAATCGTATGGGAATATCTTCCAGGTTCAAAAATTGAAGTAGAGGCCATTAAAAAGACTTTGAAAAAAAAGAACAAAACAATTAATTATCAAACTGCTGAATTGGCCACTGAAACGTATTTCAAAGAAATCTCTCAAAAAAGTGATGTCTTTCATATTGCCACACATGGTTTCTTCTTCCCTGATCCGAAAAAAGTTTGGACTATGTTTGAAACAGATGATACCCCCTCTGATGAAGTTGAATTTAGAGGTCAAAGCCAAATTGTTGGTGTTACCAGTTTCACAGAAAACAAAAACCCCTTGATGAGATCAGGATTAGTATTTGCAGGTGTACATGAATTGTGGAGCGGCCATAAAAGTATTAAAGAAGATGATGGAGTTCTAACGGCCCTTGAGGTCTCTCAGCTAAACCTAACTAACACCAAACTGGCAATTCTCTCTGCCTGCGAAACAGGCTTAGGCGAAATTGATGGAAATGAAGGGGTATATGGATTGAAAAGAACATTCAAAATTGCTGGGGTTCAAAATATCATTCTTTCATTATGGCAAGTTCCTGACAAGGAGACTATGGAATTCATGCTCTTGTTTTATGAAGAGTTATATAAGGACTCCGAAACCACAGTATTAGAAGCTTTTGAAACAACACAAAAGAAAATGCGACAACTTTACGACCCTTACTTTTGGGCAGCATTTGTATTAATACAATAAGTTGTGTTTTAGCTATAGGACACTAAATGCAACCCTTTCCTTATTTTCATCATCAAGTAAGAAAGCACAATTATGAAAGTCCTTCTCACATTTTTGGTTCTGACAATAACGATTTCATCTTGCAATAAAACAGTTTGCCCACCCAATGACTTCACTTCCGAATCTATTCACAAAGGAGTTTTAGGTGGCGCCGGTGATGAGAATATTGACCAAGGCAACCTAGTAATTAAAACACAAACAGAGTGGTCTGAACTTCTTACAAAAATGAATTCAGTGAATAATGAATCAGACAATTTTGCAATTACAGATGTGAACTTCGACACTCATATGGTGATTGCATGTTTCGATCCAGTGCATTCATCAGGAGGTCATGAAATCAATATTGCCTCAATCTTACATGATGGTTCAAACATTTTGGTAGATGTACAGAACACATCAGATACTTCGGGTTTTGTCATTACTGTTCTCACACAGCCCTATGTTTTAATGATGGTGACTCAATGTGATGAGGAAGTGATCTTTAATTAATCATCCAGAACATCAGCTGAAGATTCAGTTTCATCTTTCACCGAAAAGGTAGAAATAGCAGCAAAAATAATGGTCACAGGCACATAAATCACAACCGTCCCCAGCATCAACCAATAGAGATCTATAAAATCCCATCCTATCACGAATCTCATTATCAAAAGGACAACAGCTGTTAATCCAAATGAAAAGGCTGCTCTTTTTATACCGGTATTTAAGAAATTCATTTTCAAGAATACAATTTACTCACAATAATTCAATTTTCTGAACGTTAGGGTTTTACCTAACTAGCTCTCATGAAAAAATTATTGCTTTCAATCATGGTCTTCGCGACCGCACAATTTTCCTTTTCTCAAGATTTTCAAAGATCATATGGCTCATTAAAGTATGAAGATGCCAGAACGGTTCAAAGTACGGATGATGGCTGCTTTGTCATTGCTGGATTAGATAAAGGAGGAGATGATGCTGAGGGTGATGCCTATATGATGAAGGTCAATGCTGCAGGTGCTGTTCTTTGGAAAAACTATTACGGTTTAGAGCTAGAAGATGGTATCAATAAAATGATTCCGACTAATGATGGTGGATTCTTATTGATTGGTCATGTAGATTTGAATGCCGGTATTTGTGACGGATACATCATCAAAACGGATAAAGAAGGAACTAAAGAATGGTCTCTTATCATTGGTGAAGAGCTAGACGATTTATGTTTTGATGGATTGCAAACAGCTGCTGGCGATTTCTATTTTACTGGATGTTATGAAAACCCAACTACTCAAAATATGGATATGATGTTCTCAAAAGTCTCTGCTGAAGGAGAACTGATTTTTCTGAAAGCAATTGATAACGGTGAACATGAAATCGGAACTTGTATTAAAGAAACAAATGATGGTGGATTCCTTGTAAGTGGCTGGAATGTCAACGACCAGGCCGAAGAAGATTTTCACTTCGCTAATGTTGATGCCAACGGAAATACCATTTGGCAAAAATCCTATGGAACAGAAACGAACGATAGAATCTTGGATTTACAAATTTTGGAAGATGGTTCATTTTTAACAGTTGGCGGATCTCATGATGGTTTAGATATTGAGCACGCAATGGTTGGAACCTTATCAATGTCAGGGGGATTTGAATTCAGCTCATTAGAAAGCTCAAAAGAAAACGGATATATTCATGATATCACAACTCTTTCAAACGGAAATTTTGTCTTATGCGGTCAATTGAAAGTTGATGGTGGAGAAGACGGTGATATGTTTATGATGACGATTGATGAAAACAGACAAATCGTTGACAAACATATTATCCCATTTGAAGGTGATAGTAGAGCAAATGCAATTCTTCCAATTTCTGATGATGAATTCATCATTGCAGGAAAAACGGCTCTGACTTCAAGCAATATGGATATTTTATTGACTAGATTAAACACGAGCAATTCGGCTTCAATCACATCCAATTCCCATTCAACAACGGCTTGTTTTCCTAATCCTTTTAATGATTTTACTTACTTGCAAATCCCAACAGTTCAAGGCGAAAAAGAAGTACAAATCTATAGCCTTGACGGCCAATTGAAATGGTCAGAGAAATTCAGTGAGAACGAAGTCTTTATTCCAAGAAACGATTTATCAAAAGGGACTTACATCTACCATGTAAAGGGAGAAGATGGAAGTTCTATCGCTAATGGGAAATTGACTGCTCTTTAACTTACTTTTCTTCAGGTTTAGATATCTTTTTTACAAAGTCTATTCCTCTTTTTATTGGACGCTTCTCTGCAATTAAAATGAACACATAAGCCAGAAGGAATACAAAGAATACCGAAGAAACAAACTTCAAGTAAGAACCAAATGTCCATTCTAAAGCGACTTTACATCTGTGATAAAATGAAACTGTTGTAGCCGCCACAGTTTTAGTCTCAGCTAAAGCAAACTTCATTGTACAAAACTCATTTGACTCATCAAAGTCGCCCAAGTTCACGCCTAAGTTTTGCAGTTCAACTTCTATCTCTAAAATTCTATTTTCAAGGTTGACGAACTCATTTATTTGCCCACCTTTTTCTTTAAACTCAATTAGAGAGGCATGGGTCTTTTCTAATGACGCTTTTCTCGCATTCAATTCTAAGTATTCATTCGTTTTATCATTCTTAATGATCTGTTTAAAATGAGTTACCCCCACTGTGATCAACTTAAGGTACAAGCTGTCAAAGTTATCTGGTGGCACACCTACTTGGAGTTGAAGGCTTCTTTCACCTTCATTCCCAAATTTCTTTTCGTATTGAATGATTCCGTTGAAATCTTCTACTTGAGTTCTTACATATTCTTCGTCACTATCAAATGAAGCTGTCGCTGCCTTTACCTCAGCAATTTTCTCATATTTTTGATCTACAGAACCTGGATCTATTGACAAATCGGGAGATTGGTATTCAAAATCCATTTTGTCATTTGATGTAGTAGTGTTTTTATCAAACTTATCAGAAGCATAGTTCTGCTTTCCACTTTCAAAGTAATCAAAATATGGAGTTTCTTGATAGGCTTCACCTACGTCTAAAGTATATCCGTATCCCAGCCTAAAAGCGAAAAACAGAATAAAGAGTCCAATTAATAATAGAACAAGATTTTTAAACTTTTTGGTTAGAATGCGATTCATAGTTCAGGGATTTCTTTCCAATATATAGAAAGAATGCATGCAAGTCAAAAAAGTAACATTCCTTAACAAGAAATAGCTGCAAGAACCAGAGACAAACACTTGACAATCAACGGAAATTTTCGTATATTAACTATAAGAGGTGAAATCATGCCCCCAAGTAATACGGAGAAGATGGAGTTAGATCGAAGGAAGGAAGTGACGGTGAAGAGCAAAATTTATTGCCTTGGTGGACTAATCATTGAAAAAAACATCTTTACGAATCTTAGTCACGCCGGCCTAGAACTTGTCCACATTCCATACGAACCACCTAAGAACAAGGAATCACTCAAAGATTATGCTTTTAGACACTTTAATCAAGCACAATTACCTGAAAATTATCAATTACTGGGCGTTTCTTTTGGGGGAATAATAGCCACAGAGTTTGCGAAAATTCGGAAACCTCAAAAGCTGTACTTGGTATCAAGTATTTCAAGATTTAAACAAATACCTCTTAAATATAGGCTTATCGGATACTTATGGGCAAATCAACTAATTCCTAAACGGTTCTTAACTTCAACTAAAGCCCTAAGCCGCTACTTGTTTGGCATAAAAGGCAAAAAAAATTTGGAACGGATTAAAAAATTTAGTTCTCCGAAAGACTTGGAGTTTTTAAGATGGGCGCTCAAGATTATTCTTAATTGGAAAAACTCTGTATCTCCCCATGCAATTAGAATTCATGGTACGAAAGACAAGATTTTACCTTATGAAGGAAATGCCGAGTATCCAATTTTGAATGGCTCACATTTCATCATTTCAAATAGATCAGACGAAATAGCAGAAATTCTTTCACTTAATAACGAATAAATGAATGATCCTCAACTAAAATTTGCGATTATTGGGGCTGGCCCATCTGGCCTAGCCATGGCAAAAGTATTTTGCGATTTGGGTATTGAATTTGAAGGTTTCGAATCTTCAGAAACAGTTGGAGGGTTGTGGAATTTTAATAATCCGAAGAGCCCGTTATACCCGAACGTTCATCTCATTTCATCCCGAAAAAAAACACAATTTCAGCACTTCCCAATGACAGGAGTATCTGAAGATTATCCACATCATTCAAAGGTGTTTGAATACTTAAATAAATATGCTAGGCATTTTGATTTAATTCCATTCTTTCGTTTTAATTCAGCCGTGAATGAGATAATACGAATGAAAGATGAAAAATGGCAATTGAAACTAGCAAGTGGCGAAATGAAAATATTTGACGGAGTAATCATTGCAACCGGCATTTACTCTACTCCAAACAAACCGAAAATTTCAGGAAATTTTAATGGAAGAATGCTTCACTCAAGTACCATAAAGGAACTTGAATCATTCAAAAATAGAAGAGTCCTTATTATTGGTTCGGGAAATAGTGGATGTGATTTAGCTTGTGATTTGTCTCGACAAAATAAACAAGTAGGATTAAGCATGAGAAGTGGAAACTATATTATTCCAAAATACCTTCTTGGTAAACCAGCAGATTCAAGCTCTTTTGGTGCCAATCTTCCCATTCGAGTTAAACAATACATACATGAAGGATTTCTCAATCTAATTTCAGGAAAAATGAAGCAATTTGGATTACCAACACCAAATTATAGGATCTACGAAAAGCATCCAATTGTAAATTCAGAAATAAAACATCAGATTGGTCATGGACACATCAAAGTACTTCCTGAAGTCACAGGGTTTAATGGCAAATTCGTAATTTTCAAGGATAATACATCTAAGCAATTTGATGACGTTATACTGGCAACCGGATTTACGCTGAACTATCCATTTTTAGACAAAGAACATCTTAATTGGAAATCGGGATACCCAGAACTTCAATTAAACATTTTTAACAGCCAAAGAAAAAACCTCTATATCATAGGTTTACTTAGCTCTCTAGGCCTTGGTTGGGAAGGTCGATATCAGCAAGCACTTATTATTGGGAGATACATCAGAGCTAAAAACAGATCGCAGAAAGTTATTCAAAAATTTGATCGATTTATACGGAAGGCGTCAGATTTGAGTGGAGGCTACAACTACAAAATGGAAAACGGACAACAATATTATGTCAACAATCGAACTTATCTCAAATATCTAAAAAAGGGTATTAAAATATTGTCTTATGCATAAATATGAAGAAATATCCATACTGGTAGCTGGTGGATCAGGAGCTATGGGACACAAACTGATTAAACAGTTGTTAATTCAATACCCAAACGCAATGATACATTGTCTAGACGTTCAAGCGCCTTTGATTAATTCAAATCGTTTGACCTTTCATGATGTTGACATTAGATCCCAAACAATACACGAAATTCTAAAAGTGAACAATTGTAAAATTGTCTTCCATCTTATTGCAATAATGGATGGGGTGAGCGCATCTGAAGAAGAGATTTTTGACATAGAAGTAAATGGCCTGCAGAACATCATCAATGCAAGTATTGATACTGAGGTCGAACATTTCATTTTCATATCAAGCGGAGCTGTCTACGGTTACAAACCCGGCTTACCCAGGTTCATCCCTGAAAGTCAATCTGTAGAGACCAATAACATTATTCGATATGGCAGAAATAAGGCAATTGCCGAAAACCTACTTCAGTCATTTTGCATTGAGAAAGGGCTGGATATGACAATTTTTAGACCTTGCTCAATCTTGGGAGCAGATTCATCCAATATTGTTTCAAAGTGGTTTGACAGAAAAGTAATTATTGGCCTAAAGAACACTCTCGTTCCCTTTTCATTTGTTTGGGAAGACGATTTAATAGCGTGTTTTCTTGAGGCTATGCAAAAGCGAATTACTGGTGTATACAATGTTACAGGTAAAGGCTGGGTGTCACTTGAGCAGATTGCACAGCTGCAATCAAAAAAGTATTTACCTTTTCATAAAGAAAGACTACAAAAAGTGATAGGTCTATTAAATAGAATGTCTCTTATTCGATACAAAAAAGAGCATTTAGATTTTCTCAAATACCGCCCAGTTTTAGACAGAAAAAAACTTACATCCGCCTTTTCTTATAAATTCAAATGGACTTCTCTGGAAGCTTTTGAAAGATATTTACTCACTCATTGAATCCACCCAACCCTTATAAAGGGTTATCCGTTAATAATTGTGATTCAATTCTTCTAATGAAAAATATAATTTTAATTATACTTCTGAGCCTTACAGGAAATAGCTTTTCTCAGGTGCCCGATTACTTTGGAAATAATCCAAGTTGGAACCTTCAACGCCGTTGCTATATTAGTGTGGACATGTTAAACACTTATGACGTAAAATTGGAAATTGAGGACACGGTGACACTTGGAGGTTTCGAGTATTTCTCAATCGGAGGGAATACAGGTTATTTTTGCAGTGAAGACGCTCTCTTCTTACGCCAAGTTGGAAGAAGTCTAAGATATTTTGAATCAATTTCACAAACAGACTCTCTTTTGATCTCCTATGATTATCAAATTGGAGATTATGCAAAAGGAAATCTCTTCAAACATCAAATCTATGACTCATTAGAGATTGAAAAAATTGACTCAGTGTTAGTTGGCAGTGAATATAGACGTGAGTTTTATTTAGATACCTTGGGCAGTAATTGGATTCTAATAGAAGGTATAGGTTATCTACAGACGGCACTAGGGCTCAATAAAGGATATTTCCATCTCGATTTAGCTTATCCTGCTTATCTAAATATTCGGCTCAATTGCTTTGCGCAAAACGACACCGTTGTTTGGTACCCTGATGGTTTTTTTGGCGGATGCATAGGAAATGGCCAGACGTTGTCAGAAGCGGATCAACAGGCACTGCAGGTTGCGATCTACCCTAACCCTGCAAGTGATTTGCTTTCAGTTTCAGGAATCACAAAAGGTATAGAAGATTATCAAATCTATGACATGAATGGAAGCTTAATAAAGGATGCGAAGTTTTACGGTCAAATTGATATCTCCATATTAAAGGCAGGGATTTATGTTATACAGTTTGGATCAACTGGCTCAGATGTTATTCGAAAACAGTTCGTAAAAAACTAAATGATTTCTTTCAAATGAGTCAAGAATATGCGCAAATCAAAAAAGTGATATTCTTTAGCTGAGAGATCGCATTCATGAAAATTACCATTTTAGAGTAATGAGTGAACCAAAAATAGAAAAGAAAAGATCTAAGGCCAATGACAATTGGCGAACGGCACTCGTTTTCATGAGTCTTGTTGGCTTTTTGGCAGCTTGGTTGTTGGATAAATATGTGTTGTTTGTTCCAAACCCAACAAGGTTAATGGTTTTCTTAATGGCCATATTCTTGCCTATAATTGGGATTCTCGCCATTGGCAAATTCAGACCTTCAAGAATGAGAATGTTCAATTTTGGTTACCACTATTCTCAATATAAAAAGGAGTCTAAACCTTAGTTAACCAGGTTACCCGTTTTTCTTCATCTCATATTAGTTTCATACATTACCACAGCTGGAGCCGTTTTCTTGGGGTTCTATTTGACGGGCTTTAGAACTCGAGAAAAGGTGGTGATCCATTCTACTAATGGACGGTTTGGTATGCATGTGATTTATAAGGTTGAGTCACGCTGAGTTCTCGATACAATCCTGGTCAAATCATTTCATTCTTTGCCAGTATCACTCGAACTAAGCTCCATTTAGAGTGTAATTACATTCCTATTTGATGGTCTTTTACTTGGGATTACTTAGAGCTCGGGATTCGCTGATTTATGTTCTTGAGTCCTCCCAATATTTCATTTTGGCGATAAATGTCGGGACAGACTCGAACAAACCATATAGGTAATTGAGAAATTGTCGGAGGTTAATAAAAGGGTTTCTTCGAGTGTCCTGATGAAATCTTTTGGAGATTTATCAAGATGTCTCGAGAAGCTACCCTTTCACCAAATCAATCCTAGTATCTCCTTCTTCTAATTCAGCAAGAATACCTTGAGTATCTGACAATGAGTCAAAAGCAATATCCAAAGCCAGTACTTCAGCTTTAA
>JBLFXO010000068.1:0-13265 GCA_047609865.1 Arenicella sp. | reverse complement strand
TTGCCATCAGTGATCATGAAAATTTGTTTATTCGTATGTCTTTTTCTTCTGAGGATATCCATTGCTAACTGGATTCCGGCCACCGTGTTTGTGTGAAAAGGCCCTACCTGTAGATAGGGTAAATCCTTCAATTTTACAGGCCAGGCTTCGTTTCCGAAAACGATAATATCTAAAGAGTCTTTTGGATATCTTGTTTGAATCAATTCAGCCAAAGCCATTGCTACCTTCTTTGCTGGGGTGATTCTGTCTTCACCATACAAGATCATTGAGTGGGAAATATCAATCATCAACACTGTCGACATCTGCGCTTTGTGATGCGTATCATTCACCACCAAATCTCTTTCGTTTAGTGTGAAATCCATCATCCCGTTGTTGACCTGTGCATTCTTGATACTTTCAGTCATTGAGATGTTCTCTAATCCGTCACCAAATTGATAATCTTTCAATTCGCCGGTGTGTTCATCTCCTTTACCTAAATGTTTAGTTTTATGATTTCCAGTTCCTGATTTCCTTAAGTTTCCGAAAATTTGGTTCAAAGCATTTTGACGGATAGACCTTTCTGTTTTGGCCGTTATAACTGGCCCACCACCTTCTTGATCGTCCGGGTCTTTTAAGAACCCTTTCTTTTTCAGGTCTTCAATGAAATCCTCCATTGTGTATTCTGCAGTCGTAAGGCTATATTCTTTATCCAAGTGACGCATCCAGTCAATTGTCTCTTCAACGTCTCCTGAAGTGTGGACAATGAGCTCCATGAAGATATCAAACATCCTTTCAAAAGGAGTTTTACTCTCTTCTTCGTGTTGTTTAATTATGATTCCGGTTTTACCTAGATCTCTTTTCATGGATTGTATAGACGTCTTGCAAATTGCTTGCTTACTAATTTAACAAAGTAATGGGACTAATGTTCTAAATAAAGGAGACGGAAGATACTCAATGATATTTTATTAAAAACAGTAAGCGCTCTTCGGCCTTAATCAGAGGGGTGAAAAAAGCAATAGAACGGCAAAACTTCAACTCAATAACAATGCTTTACTTTTCAGCTAGTTCTAAAATTAAAGATTGCACCCGTGCATGAAATGCATCTATGCATTTGTGATGAAGCCGAGGATAGAGTTTAGTCTCTAAACCATGATTTACTTTTATAAAAGACCATGTTTTTGATAATGGTCATCTCATTTTCTGAGGTGAAGGAAACTCGCTGAAATCAACTGGTAACATTTTGCTTGCCATATTTTAGTTAAATAATATGCTTTTCATCATCAATCTTGGTGGCTCTAAGTGCTGTGCGCCTCAACGAAAAAACCCAGCTATCCCGTTTCTGACTCTAAAAAACAAACTGTATCGCGCCTTTAGGCAGGCCTCAAAGGCTCATTATTGATATATAGCGCGCATATAATTGAAAAGTTGACGAACTACTTTAAATCATAAACGGCTGAATTACCGATATTAACGCTCTATTCTTTCAAATTAGCGTAATTTTTTGTAAGTTGCATTTTTTTAAATTAAACAGGAAGCACTTGAGACACTTTTTTTTGTTAAAAAAACATACTGCTGAGCTTTTGATGCTTCTCGCCTTACTTTTTTCAAGTATCGGTTTTGCACAAAAAGGACCTGGTGGTGTCAGTAATGAAATTGTTGGAGACTCCGATTGCAAGATGTGGCTAGATGCCGAGGAATTACCCTTAATTGATGGAGCCTCTGTTGCTAGTTGGCTAGATATATCGCTTTCTGTCAACCCGAACACACCTACCCAAGCAAACTTACCGAGTCAACCTACTTATAGAAGCGACCCCTCAGAAAGTATAAATGGGCATCCAATATTACGTTTTTTACCATCTAAGTTTTTACAACTACTTTCCTCTTCTGATATAAATACTAGCGGTCCATACACTTCTCGTACCACATTCTTAGCATTTAGAACAGGCTCAGACGTAACGACTCGTCAAATGCTTTGGGAACAAGGTGGAAATGTAAGAGGACTAAATATTTTTATCTTCAACGGTGATCTTTATTTTGGAGGGTATGATGTAGCAAATGATCCAGATGGAACTCCTGTTTGGAATTATACATTCACCAGAGTACCCATTTCGCCTAGCACGCCTTACGTTGTGACGCATGTTTTTGAGGGGCCGCTGGGAGCAACTACCGGAACAATATCTGGATATCTCAATGGACAAACCTTTGCTCTTTTAAACCCTGGACCAGGAGACCCAGCCGCTAATGTTGGCTCACTATGGTCGCATCCCAATGCCCCTGGTTTGGGAGCAGTTAATGGTGATTCTTATAACGAATTAGGGCCGATCAGCGGCGCAACAGGTCAGCAACCTTTTTTGGGAGATATGGCGGAGTTTGTTGCATATGAAAGAATATTGAATGATGCTGAGCGAATTATTGTTGAAAATTATTTAGGCGCAAAATATTTTGCAAACCTAGTGGTGAACGATTATTTTGACTTTCAAGTTACCCATGGAAAGGAGGTGATAGGAATAGGAAGAGATGTTGGTGCAGCTAACTTTCACAACACCTCTCAGGGCCGAAATTTATTTGAAATAGAAGGTAATACGGCAAATTTTGGAAATGCCGATTTAGAGTACTTTTTGATAGGGCATGATCAAGGTGACTTATCTGCTTGGACAGTAACAAACGCGCCAAACAACGGAATCAGTACCCTGCGGATAAGCAGAGAATGGAAGGTTGACCACACTGGGGACGTTGGTGACGTAACTTTCACTCTTGACGCTGCAGATCTACCAGCATTGCCTGCTATTTTTACAAAGTATTGTTTAGTCGTTGACAAAAGTGGAGGGCCCGTGTCGGACTTCAATAGTGGAAATACTGAGATCATTGAAATGGTCAATACGTCTGGAACTATTTATGAGACTGCAGAGCCTATACCTGATGGGTCTTATGTAACTATTGCTATTGTCGACCCGAAAATCCAGTTTACAAATGCAGTTGATTTTGGTTTTGAACTTTCACCAGCAGGAACAGATAACGCAGTGTCAATTGATGTTGAACTGAATTACCGACCTGCAGCGAATATTACGGTAGATTATACTTTTGCAGATAATACGGCCATTTTTGGTGCTGGCCCCCCACCAGGTGTAGACTACTTTAATATGGCGCCAGTGAGTGGATTCTTAACCATCACCCCTGGTAACTACACAGATCAAATCACATTTGACATTCTTGGGGATTTAGACCCAGAAGTCACGGAAGATTTGAATTTATCCCTTTTTCTTGGCGGCAATACCTCTCCCATTCTTGATTTAGGAGTAAACAGCGCGAATGTCTTTACCATTTTTGATGATGATAACACGCCGAAGGTTGGTTTCAGTGCAATCTCTTCCTCTCACATAGAAAATGCCGGAACAGTAAATATTCAAATTGTTAGAACTGGAAATAATTTTCCTGCCGTTAGTGTAGATTATCAATTACGTATTATTGGTGGTTCAGGAACTGCAACCAATACTGTTGATTATACATATGCCTCTGGGACGGCCAATTTTCCTTCTGGGGTTACTAGTGTGAACATGCCTTTGAACATATTAGATGATTTATTAGACGAGCCAAATGAGACCGTGATATTTGAATTATTAAACAATGTGAATTGTGACATTTTACCTGGATTTATTGAGCACACAGCAACAATAGTTGACAACGACTCTCCGCCTACAATCCAATATGTCATAACAGCCTCTCAAGGACCAGAAACAACAGGTGCACCGATCATTGAAATTCAACTTTCAGGACCATCTTCACAAATAGTTCAAATTGATTATGTTGACCTATTATCAGGATCTGCAACAGCTGTTGCAGATTACACCATTGCTTCAACTGGAACAATTACATTTATTCCTGGAGACACGATTGAAACACTTCCTTTATTCTTCGTTATCAATGACGTAATAGCTGAGCCAGATGAAACTATTAATCTCGCTTTCGTTGGGGGTTCACAGGTAAATTGCACTCCGCTTGGCAATCTCAGTCACCAATATACAATCAAAGATTATTCTTCTTTTGAATGGACTGGTGCTGCTGGAGTTGGCATGGCCATTGACAATATTTTGTGGTTAAACTCTTTTGAGTTAACCAATGCTGACGGAACAAATGTTCAAGATTTTATAGACATCTCTCCAAATGCAAATGTCGTTAGCCAACTAGTTCAAGCTAATCAACCGAACATAAGTTTTAGTGGCCCCAATGGAAAAAAAGAATTGGTGTTTAATGGAACTTCTGACATTATGGACATTAGCGACAATGCAAACATTAATACTGCTCCGTTTTACAATGGCAAACACATTTCCCTGGCAATAACAACGGGAAACAATGTGGCAACTAGACAAATGATTTATGAACAGGGTGGAGGTACGAGAGGCCTATGTGTTTACATTGAAGGCAATGAAATGTACTACCACATCTGGAGTAATGCCAATGATAATGGGGCAAATTCGGCCTGGGGGGTTGGTTCAACAACTGGAGCCTTTTTTGTATCAAGCGGTTCCGGCTCAATTCTACCTAACACAGATTATATCATTTCATTCAATTATGCAGTAAACTCACCTACAGGATTATTGGAAGGTTTTATTAATGGACAAAGTGCAGGCTCCATAGTGACATCAACTCCAAGTGGCGTTGACCCTAGGCTATATGTCCATGGAGACAATGGTGGTCTTGGAGGAGTAATTGGATCTACTAGGTATCATGACAATGCCAGCGGAAACAATTATTTTCAAGGCGCTATCCAAGAAGTAATTCATTTCAGTGATGCTCCAGTAAACACTACCAGAAGAATAATAGTTGAAAATCACCTGTCTACAAAATATGACGTAGCTCTATTTGTTCCGGTTCAATACTATTCTGCCTCATACGCCTTAAGTCACGAAAATGAAATGGCAGGTTTAGGCCAGTTTGGTGCATCTGATAATCACTCTGATGCACAAGGGACTGGCATGGTTAGAATTAACACCCCATCAAGTCTTGATAATGGTGATTTCTTACTTTGGGGTCATGATGGTGCCAGCCTAACTGTCGGGCTGTTGCCATACGTAGAACTCATCCCAGGCATTCCAAACAGATTACACAGGGTATGGAAAGCGAGTGAATTAGGTGGAGATGTTGGGACGGTTACGGTTACGTTTTATTTGGGAGTGCTTGCAGGTTTCGCCACATTCGTTCAAAATGATCTTGTCTTATTGATTGATTCAGATGACGGTGATTTTACCAATTGCACTCAAATTGAAGCGGGGAGAACTTATAATCCACTAACTGGAGAACTCACATTCACAGCAGTAAACTTTAATAACGACCAATGGTTCACCGTTGGAACAAAAAGCTGGGGAAACCCTCTCCCAATTGACCTATTATCATTTACTGCAACTGCTGTGAATGACAAAGTTAGACTTGATTGGGCGACAGCCACTGAAACCGAAAATAAGCACTTTACAGTTGAACGATCAAGAGATGGCATAAACTGGGTTGATATTTCTACCATTGAAGGAGCTGGAAATAGCACGCAAAACCTATACTATCAGAACTGGGATTTCAATCCTGAAATCGGCTTATCATATTACAGATTAAGGCAAACGGATTTTAATGACGATTTCACTTATTCTCAAATAAGATCTGTTGTCTTCAGCAGTAATATTGATTATCTCCTATATCCCAACCCATCCAATGGAGACATTAACTTATACCTGAGTGGAGATGAAGTTGATCTCATCATATATGATATGCAAGGTAAAATCATTCTTGAACAAAGGGGTATTTCTGGAGAAGTTCATTCCTTCAGTCTTTCTAGCTTCGAAAGTGGAGTTTATGTTGCTAGAATTATTCATCAAGGGCTGACATATATTAAGGAAATTGTGCTCAAATAGGCGAGGTCTTTAAACGCGGTTTTTCCAAACAGACCGGATGAACAAAAGTGACGTCACACCGGCTGCATAGATCCAGATTTCGCAGTCGTTTCTCATTTGATAAAAGAACACAAAAGCGAGGCAAAGCAACACTAAAATGAATTGTTGGCCTAAGGCATAAAGCTGTTTAGTATCGTTTTTAACTTCAATTTCTAATTCGCCGTTATTTGCTTTTGATAAAAAGGTGTTAAGTTGTCCTGGAAGAGCAATGAGAGATTTAAACTGGTTTTTGACGGCATCCATCAACATAGATTTGATGTTATCAAACGTTAACATCTGAGATTTGAGATAGGGCTTAACCACAGAAACAGGATCCATTTCTGGAGCGATTTTTGCCGATATTCCTCCCACTAACACGAGGGTTCTGTTCAAGAGAACCCAATCTTTAGGTACTTGAATTGTTTTGGTGAGTTCGCTGATGCTGAGCTCTTTCATAAGGCCATCAATGCTTGAGCCTTTTATGTCTTCAATACTTAAGTCATTCATTTTGAAGCCACTGATTTCAACTTCATTATTCAAGAAGTTGCTAAAAGCATCAACAATTTTCTTCGCAACTTTTCTGGCATCCGCACTTTCTCCAATAAAACCCATTCTTTGCAAAGAGGTAAGGACCTTCTCATAATTTTGAGCCAGAGCAGCTTGCAGTAATAAGGGAATTTCTTTTCGCATTTTATCTCCAAGAACCCCAATGGCGCCAAAGTCTAAGAGAATAATTTCTCCTTTTTGATTGACCAAAATATTGCCTGGATGTGGATCAGCGTGATAGATTCCGTCTTCTAAAACCATTTTACAAAAAGTAAGAATTAGTTTTTTAGAAATCTCTTCGCCGCTCAAATTCCATTCTTTCAGTTGCTCAACATTCGTAATCTTGACCCCTTCTTCAAAGGAGGTTGTCAATACTCGGCTAGATGAAAACTCTGTGTAAACTTTTGGAACTCTTATGCCTTCATTCTCTTTGAGATTCTCGCCTATCAATTGCATTGAGGCCTGCTCTTTCTTATAGTTAAGCTCATCAATGATCATTTTTCGGATTTGCTCATAAACGAAATCCATCCCGTTAATTTTGATGAAAAAAGAAATTCTGTTAAGCATTTTCTTAATGATTTCAAGATCTGCTTTTGCCAATTCTTCAATGTTTATATGTTGAACTTTCACCGCAACTTTCTCTCCTGATTTAAGAGTTGCCTTATACACTTGGCCGATAGAAGCTGATGCAATGGGTTTTTCCGGAATTTCTTGAAAGAGGTTCTCTAAAGTATCGCCAAGGTCTTCTTCTAGTGTTTGTTTACTATTTTGAAATGGACTCTCTGGGGCATGGTCTTGCAGTGATTCCAATAACTCTCCATAAGGTTTTGGCATCACGTTAGACATGATAGAAAGCAATTGGCCGAATTTAATGAAGAGGCCTTTTAGTTCAATAATTCCTTTTTTGAGATCTTGGGCATTCTTTAACTCAACAAAGCCAACTCTTCGGTTATAATACTTTTTGCCTAGAATTTTTTTGCCGATATAAAGTCTGACGTATCTCCAAATAAGTCTATTGACAATTCGGATTGCCTTGCGCGTTCTTTTCTTGTAAGAGATTTTGGCCTCCATAATCGTGTTGACGAATCACAAAGGTAGATGTTTTAGATAGAACAAATATTAACGTATTGTTTGAACCCAAACATTATAAGAGGGTGAACCAGCCATCAAAGTTTACTCTGCAAAGGGGGTTCTTTTTTTTGTGATTTTGACCTGATGAAAAGGGTCGGTCAAAGGTCCCTTTTGATAGAGACTCTTCATCACCGATCCAATTTTTTCCATTAAAATATCTCTTTTTCTAATCTAACTTAACTCCTTCGTGATCAACATTTTCTATCAACCTAATTTTCATTAACTTTGATTTTATGAAACAGCTCTTTGTCGTTTGTTGTTTATTTTTTCTTGTTGACTCATTCGGTCAATTCTGCTGGGAAGCACAAACTTCTTCTATAAGCAATGGTATACGAGCAATTCATTTTGCCCCTGGTGTAAACACCACGGGTATCTATGTGACTAATTCCGGAGAAATAGGAAGAACTGATGACGGAGGGGACAATTGGACAGTAACCACCAGTCTGCCTGTTTTATATGGAGACTTCGCGACAGTCTTGATGACGACTGCACATATGGTTGATGAGCAAACTTGCTTTGCATCTTCCTTTGCTGGGCAATTATATAAGTCTACCGACAGCGGTGATAATTGGACATTGAATTACGAAACAGACCAGACCAACTCATATACATACAGGATAAGAGAATCTAACGGTAGGTTATTTCTTGCGGCATTTAAAAAGTTGTTTTACTCTGATGATTATGGAGATTCTTGGGATTCTCTAACTGTGTTTGATGGTTCTATTACGGGCCTCTCAATGAAAGGTGATAATGGTGTATTAATTGATTATCCAAACAAATTATATGTGACCTCTAACCTGGGGAACAATTGGACTCAGTTAACCGGGCTTCCGCAAACAGAGAATATGACCAGCGTGCACATGGTTGACTCAGAAACTTTTATAACAGTAGCAGAAGGTGGAGAAGTTTACGGTACAGATAACGGAGGTTCAAGCTGGGTAAGCATAAACACTGGAACCACTGAAGTACTCGAAAATGTTGAATTTGGTGATGACAATATCGGCCTCATTAGTGGTTTGAATGGTACTCTTCTTTCCACTAGCACAGGAATATTCGGGCCTTGGACAAACTCAACTAATGGTTCAAATAACACCTCTCCAATTTATGCACTTCATGCACACACCGGAACTTACGCCTGGTTTGCAAACGACAACGCTGAAATTTTTAAAGCACCATGCCTGCCTGAAACTATAGATATTCTTGAATTTATTAGACCTGATACAGTTTGTTTATCAGAAACATTTGATTATACCATTCAATATGAAGTAGTTCAAGGCGTTGCAGAAAACCCCGCATTTGAGGTTTTAATAGACGGGGAAGGTATTAGTGGAGGATTTATTGAACATACGGGCGTTTTTAATCCTGGCTTACACACACTAAACTTAAACGGCAACTTGATTTCAGGCTCAGAAGGCGCACAATCTTATACAGTCACTGTTGTACCAAATTTAGCCTCCACGGCAACAATATTGGATGTCTTTGAGCCCGTTGATGAATTAATAGTAAGTGATTGCTCATCCAATTCCGACAGCCTTAACAGCAATTTGACATCCTTTGCGTTTTCCCCAAACAATGATGCTTCAAACGACCTGCTTATTTTAGATTTTCTTGAAGGCACAAATAACACATTGAATATCTACAACCGTTGGGGAGATTTACTTGTAAAATTCATTGATTATGACAACTCTTCAACTGTTTGGAATGGAAGTTATAATGGAAGAACTGTTGATGCTGGCACTTACTTTTTCGTTTCAGAATATGATCAAGGAACTCAACAAAGCGGATGGATCCAAGTGGTTAAATAAGACATCCAAAAATCATCTAAATAAGGTTTCTCGGCCTCCAAATCTAAATGTAGTTCCAAGTGAAATCGTATAAGGCCCAGGAAAGGCTACCTCAGCGTGAAATCCAAACCACTCTGTGGGGTAATATCGAACTCCGGCCGCAACATAAAGGTAATCGTTGAACTCACCAGAATCAGTATAGAAATTTGGATCAGCAGAATTATTGGATGTCGTATAGCTCATAAATTGGTGTCCTCCACCCCAATAAACATCAAGTTCTTCAATAGAATCATCATAAATTGAGAGCATGTGCACCATCAAACGATAGTAAGCCCCAAATGCCGCTATTGTGTGTGTTGGGCTCTCTTCAATTAGTTGCCCTCCAGAATGGAATGAATAATTTTCGACCTCCAAATTGTGACGGTGATATACCGCGCCAATTCCGACTGAGAACCTCCTTATTAAACTCACATCAAGGTTTACTTGAGTGCCTACTGTAAATTTCCAATCGGTATCAAAATCTTTAAATGGCCTTTTGTGAACCCATCTCCAAATTGAGTGAGTCGCACCGGCTGTAATGTTCCACCCTCCATATTTATTTTGTGAGAAAGATGCGCAGGACATTGAAATAAGAAGTGCTAGAGTTACTGTTCTCATAAGAGTTTGGTGACTTTCCATTTTAAACTTTTTACACCTACCAGTTCAATAATTGAAATTTCAGGCAAACTGTCTAGCTCAAATAGAGCTGGTAGATCTTCGAGGGGCGTGTCGACTTCAGCTGAATGATTTGCATAATCTTGAAATAAAACTCCGTCAACTGTTCTTGGATTATAGGCAACTCTGAATCTCACACCTCCTCCATTCACTTGATAGTTATAAGCGAAATAATCCATGGTTTTAGTTTTAGAATTAATCCAATAGACATATTCATCTTCAAAATCCTCGCCTCCACCATCTTGATTGAAAGTAACTTTCACCACTTCATATTTTTGTAAATTGATTATAGTTTGTCCCTTGTGTTCAGAGCTCACAGAGGCATCAGATAATTTATGAGGAAGTGTGGCAAAGTAGACAACCGAATTTAAAGACTCTCCATAATTGCCTGCTTCTTGTTCAGAAAGAATGACTTTTTTATCATCTAGGGAACGATTGAAGTCTCCATTTATGAGTTCGTCAATTTGCCAACCTTGATCTGTTTGATATTCTGATGTATAAGTATAGTTTTCACTGTCGTTTTTAAAAGTATAAAGCTTATCTCTGAATGTAAATTTGTAATGTGCTTGGTTATATAAGTCACCTCCATGAGCGATAATTGCATCTTGAATTAAGCTATCTGATTTAGACATCTCAACAGCTGTTTCAATAATTGGCTCTTCGTTGGTATCGATCTCATCTGATCCACAAGAAAGCAAAAGAAGTAATGGAATAAAAGTTAGTATAAGTCTCATATCTATTTGGACGATTTGAAGTGTTTAATATTACATTATGCGCTTGAAGGAAAGGTTCCGTCTACACAAATGCACCAGTTCATAGCAAGAACACCGTGCTCATGAGAAGTTCCTTCAGCCGGTATTAGATTTCCACTTGCTCTTGCTCCTTGATTATAACTTTGAAGCCCTGGTCCTCCACCAGCTCCCAAAGGAGATCTACCTCTTAAATCGGGCAAACCAAAAGTCGTTCGGCCGTCACCTCCATAAATCGTTCCTATTAGTGAAAACAATGCTATATTATTTGAAATTGCTACTAATTGGCCGTCACAAGACATCCAACCTCGAGGTGTAAAATTGAGTGCGAAGCATCTAACTTCAGCTAAATATCCTTCCATGATTGAAAGATAGTAAATTGAATTAGAATACGGTTGAAGATTGAATTGTCAAGAAAAATAAGAGTCTTTACTCTTTTGATAAATCTTCATCACATCTTTTTGCTTAAAGGCAGAAAAGTGATTGAGGTCATGGATAATAGAGATGTCTGGCAACAACAATTTCTCACGCTCAATTTCTTGTCTTTGTAAAACCACAGACCTCACAATGACCTTTCTCTTGCTTTTCAACGCCTTGGTTAAAACAGGAACAGGAGCTCTTAAAAAACTTCCTATTATAAGCTTGTCATCATTATCGAAAGGAAGGAGTGGGAAATTATCCATCACCGCTCCATCTGAATACATCTCATCATCAATTAGTACTGGTTTAAAAATGCCCGGAACAGCACATGACGCAAGCAATTTGTGATATAGTTGACCCTCGTTAAAATAAACTGATTCACTTCTTGACATATTCGTAGCGCAGACATGAAGAGGGAAGTCAAGCTCTTTGAATGTCTTTCTGATGTGAGCTTCAAAATATTTCTGATATTTCATTGAGTTGAACATCCCATTAGAAAAAGGAGTTAGCCAAGCGTATTTGAAAATTGGCGTTTCTAAGAAGAAGTCCAATATCTCTTTCGGTGTCTTTCCAGACCCATATAGCGCACCTACCAGGGCTCCTGCGCTAGTGCCTGAAATGGCATTTACTTTGATCTTTCTCTCTTCAAGATATTCTAATAAAGGAACATGAGCTGCCCCTTTCAAGGCACCACCTCCTAAAACAAGGTTTATACTTTTGTTCGGGTCAAGCGCGTCTATTTGTTCTTTGATGGATATCAAACTATCACAAAGCTAATGATTTACTACATTTGGATTACAATGTTTAGAGCAATTGTCTTCTTTCCTGTCTGCCTATTAATCTTCACGCTTGGGTCTTGCATAAAAGAATATCAAGAAGTACCAGATGAACTGCTGGATTATACTTCATCAGATGTTGATTATACTTTTGATGAATACACCTTACAAATAGATTCATTGGTCATCACCCAGCTAGAATTTATCCTACCTGAAGATATATCCGCCACAGCTGAGATTAAGCTTTTAAAAGATACCTTAATTAATAATTCGGTAGCGACAGAAATTACCTATCATGAAATTTTCGAAATCGATTCTCTCATAGATGACTTAAGTGCAACGCAGCTTCCTTATACTGTAATTCCTCCATCTCCAATAGCATTTTCCTTCTCTAATAAAGGAAGCTGGTCACGATTTAAAATGGGCGTTTTAATTGATGAAATCTCAATGGCAGGTAATCACCATTTAATCACTGGAGATTATTGGGACACAGAAAAACTTATTTACCTCACTGAGAACGGATCAAATTATTCTGTTTTTGGAGATCAGAGTAGTGTACTCACGCTTTATTTTCGTTTTGAAAAATGAAGTGCCTCATAGTTCTCATAGCACTGACAATTAGTTCAAACCTCGCATTAGGCCAACGAATTGGCTTTGGTGTTTCTGGTGGAACCCAATGGAATCAAATTAGTTTTAATGGAGTGCACGTAGAAACCGGAAAATTAAGGTCTTATGGTTTTAATAATATAAGGGGTTATGCCGAACCATTTGTTTTCCCCTATGTTTTTCTCGATTTAGATAATCGCTGGAGATTTGATTTAAAAGTAAACCCTATTAAATCAAGCTTATCACTTTCGGGAAAAGCTCCGAAATCAGTTTTTGACGTGTTCTTGTCAGACGAAAAAAGTGATTTGGGGGAGTATAATAGCTTGTACTTCATTAATGCCCGCACCCAAAATTGGAGATTAATAGGGCAAGCAAATTACGCACTTTTCGAGCTTAAAAAATTCAAGTTCGATCTGTTTGCTGGAGCAGGGTACACTTCAACTCCACAAAGCTTTGTTGAAGATCCAATAATGGGTAACATAACTTTAAAACCCGAGCATTTCATTTCTGTAAGCGGAATTGAAAATCCAACTACAGACCTTATAAAAGAAGACTTGGAATTAGTACATGGCAATTTTTTTAATTCAAATTATTTTTCTTTGAAGGGTTATTTTCATTGGCAATTGGGATTGGCCGTCCGTTATC
>JBLFXO010000067.1:0-13359 GCA_047609865.1 Arenicella sp. | reverse complement strand
GTAAAGCAAACTTGCATCCCAAATTTTATCCGAGACCACATAAATATCGCCTAGTAATATTTTTAGTCTTGCTTTTTCATTTCTGTTTATCGGCATTTCAAGTGACTCCTTAATCAACTTCTCTGCTTTCAATGGCTCATTAAGATAGAATGCATATATTTCTGCCAATTGCCTTTGAATCCCCAAAGTTACAGGAGTTTTACCTAAGGATATCAAAGCCTCCTCAAAACTGGTTGAGACTACTTTCAAATCCTCTTGAGTATAAGTTTTTTGATTAGTAATCTGATTGAAACCTAAGGATAAATTTCTTTCTAATGCTCTGGTATAGTATGGAGAAGACTTCCCTAAATCTAGCACATATTGATAGGCTTTTGTTGCAGATTTATAAGCTTCATTCGTTTCACAAACTTGAGCAATTTGAAAAAGCCTTTTGCCTTTCATGTCATTTCTCTTGTCCAATGCTTTAGCTTGGATAACGGCTCCATTAAATTCCTTTTTATGCAGATAAAACCAAATCAACATCTCTGCATAATGTGCTTTGTCTGGATGTTTTTGGATTCTTTCTAACAGAGAAATCTTCAAGGTTTCAACCATAACTTCATCTTCTTCAAAATCAATAACTCTAGATAAATAAGTTTGAACAGTTTTAACATATACTTGACTGTAATCAAGTAGATTCAGATATTCATTAATCATCTCATCTTCTTTACCAAGCAATGAATAGGTCTCGGCCAACTCCAATTGAAACTGATATCCTTTTTTGATTAATTTTCTGCCTTTTAAATAAGTTTGAAGAGCATAATCATACTTGCCTCTCACCTTGAATTCTTTCCCTAAGGCAGTAACCCTGCTTTGAACAGGAACAAGATCCTCAATCAACTCTAAGTAAACGTCATTTGCTTCGGCTTCTCTATTCGTCTCTTCGTAAACTTGGGTAAGCATGAATGCGACATCAGTATTAAGAGGGTCTTGTTTGAGTCTTTTAGAGGTTAACTTCTCAGCATCCTCAAATTTATCTTGGTAGAAAAGGCATAAAAAATACTTCTCAAAGTGAACGGACGATTTATACTTTTTGTAAACCTTTTTGTAATATTCCTCAGCCTTACCGAACTCACCTTTAGAAAAGTAATGATCAGCCAACTTGGTATCATCATCTTTCGGTTGAGCCCATGCATTGTTGCCTGCTCCTAAAAACAGAAATAAGAAAATCAATAATATGTTACTCTTGTTGAGCTTCATTCTTTAATTCTACAATCAGTTCATCTATAATTGGCACAGAAGAATAATAGTATATTTTTTGTAAAAGCTGTGTCTCATAAAATTCCATGAAGGACACTTCCAATATATTTAAATCAAAAAGTTCCCTCGCCAAATACTCAGTAATCTGATCATCTGTCAGAACACCTGTTGAAATGTCTTCTCTTAAGTTAGTGAATTGAATGTTAAGTTCTTCAATTTCAGTTTTAAATTCACCTTCTCTAACGTCAACACCTTTCAACTTTTTTCTAATCCCTTTAGAATCATTCATCCTAACACCTATATCCATTGATAGGGTATCTGGGTTATAGTACTTCTTCATGGTGTCTTCGTTCATAGAAACGTGATCCACCATGAATTTTAAACTATCAAATTCTATTCCGTTATATTTTTCTTCAACGTCAGATATCACATTAAGACAAGAATCAATTTTAGAAATTTCCTTTTCATGTTGGGCAGCAGGATCACAAGAAGTCAATCCAAATATCCCAATTAATCCAAAAGCAAAAATTAAACTTTTCATATTCCTTATAGTTTTGTAATCATATCAAACCCTGTGTAGGGAACTAATACAGCAGGGATCTTAATTCCATTCTCTGTCTGATTATTCTCCAAAAGAGCCGCCATTATTCTAGGTAACGCCAAAGCAGAACCATTTAGTGTATGTGCCAATTGACTCTTTTTATCTTCGTTTTTAAATCTTAGTTTCAGTCTATTTGCTTGAAAAGTTTCGAAGTTTGAAACTGAACTCACCTCTAACCACTTGTCTTGAGCAGCTGAAAACACCTCAAAATCATAAGTCATAGATGCTGTAAAGCCTAAATCGCCTCCGCATAGCCTTAGTTTTCTGAAAGGCAATTCTAATTTCTCAATGATTCCTTGAACATATCCAGCCATTTCATCTAGAGCATCTGTAGACTTTGAAGGATGTTCGATTCTTACGATCTCCACTTTATCAAATTGATGCAATCTATTTAATCCTCTAACATCTTTACCATATGAACCGGCTTCTCTTCTAAAACAAGGAGAATACCCCGTTATTCTAATTGGAAAATCATCTTCTTTTACTATAACGCCTCGATACATGTTTGTCAATGGAACTTCTCCTGTTGGAATCAAATAAAAATCATCTTCAGGTGTATGATACATCTGACCTTCTTTGTCAGGCAATTGACCAGTTCCATATCCTGATGCCTCATTAACTAAGAATGGAGGAATCACTTCTTTGTATCCTGCATCTCTCGCCTCATCTAAAAAGAAATTGATCAATGCTCTTTGAAGTCTGGCACCTTGTCCTAAGTAAAAAGGAAACCCAGCTCCGGTCACCTTAACACCCAATTCAAAATCAATGAGCTCATATTCGCTCGCCAATTCCCAATGTGGTTTAGCGTTCTCTCCTAATTCTGGAATAGATCCACCAGCAGAAACCTCTTGATTGTCAGCCTCAGAATTACCTGTCGGGACTAATTTGTTAGGGACATTTGGAATCTCATAAAGTGCATTTTGAAGATCGGTCGCCAAAGTCCCAACTTCCTCTTTCAATGATTTTTCTTTCTCTTTAAGATCTTGAGTTTTTGCTTTAGCAGCATTCCCCTCTTCTTGCTTCCCTTGAGCAAATAATTGACCAATCTCTTTGGCAATTTTATTTGACTCCTGGGCTATTTGGTCTAATTCACTTTTTACAGAGCGCCATTTCTCATCAATAGATAGAATATTATCTAATTGTTCTTCAACATTTAAATTACGTGCTTTTAGTGCTTCAGCAATTTCAGCTTTACTCTCTCTTATTCTAGATATCTCTAACATGAAGTATTCTTTGTTCTATAAAATTAAAAAACTCCCTTTAACCAAGGCTAAAGGGAGCTTCAAATAATGAATTATTTTCGTCTTAGCTTAATGCCGCGATTAAATCTGCTTTTTTCATTGATGAGATTCCAGAGACTCCTTTAGCTTTCGCCATCTCTTTTAACTCAGCAACAGTTTTTGAAGATAAATCTCCAGATGCATCAGCCTTAGGAGCTTCCTTTACAGGAGCTGCTTTTGCCGGAGCTTCTGTTTTTGCTTCAGCTTTTGCCGCTGGAGCTTCAACTTTCGCCTCTGCTTTTGGAGCTGCCGCTTTTTTAGGAGCAGCTTTCTTTACAACTTCAGTTTCAAATGGAACGATAGAAACGAAAGAACGATTATTTCTTTTCTTTCTGAATTCAACAAGACCATCAACTAATGCATATAATGTGTGGTCTTTTCCAATTCCAACATTATTACCAACGTGATGTTTTGTTCCTCTTTGTCTTACAATGATATTACCAGCTAATGCTGCTTGACCACCGAATATCTTTACACCTAATCTTTTCGATTCTGATTCTCTACCATTCTTCGAAGATCCGGCTCCTTTCTTATGTGCCATAATTTTATGTTTTATGCTGACTCCTTAACCTTTCACCTCGACTATTCTCAGTGGGCGGCAAAATGAAATCTAAGCTTTAATACTATCAATTTTAATTTCAGTCAAATATTGTCTGTGACCGTTTTTCTTCTTGTATCCTTTTCTTCTCTTCTTCTTGAAAACGATTACTTTATCACCTTTAAGGTGTCTTACTACTGAAGCAGATACTTTTGCTCCTTTAATAGCTGGGGCGCCAACGTTCACTTTTCCACCGTCTTCAGTTAAAAGCACTTCTTCGAAGTCTACTTTTGAACCTTCATCAGCTTGCAATCTGTGAACGAAAATTTGCTGGTCTTTCTCAACTTTAAACTGTTGGCCTGCTATTTCTACAATTGCGTACATAACAAATATTATTATTAATTAATTATTTAGTCCCAGTCCTTGACAAAAATCAAAACGGGAGCGCAAAGATAGAAGTTTATTTTGAAAATAAATCGCTAAACATCCTTTTTTTCTACTGTTTCATCTACTTTTTTAGACGAGCCTCTATTCATCAGGTAAACTCCCAGCAGAATCACTGCTACCCAAAGATAGTTTCTAGCCGGAAATTCCTCACCGTCTAATGTTCCAATAAGTATTGCCACCACTGGTAACACATAAGCTACAGCTGAAGCAAAAACATGATTAGATATGGCGATTAATTTAGTAAACAATAAGACCGCTAAAGCTGTTCCAATTATCGACAAAATGGAAAGATACCCCAATGCTTCAAAGCCTAATGGGTCATTAAAAATTGGCCCAAAAGCATTTGTTGCAATCGAAATTAAGATGGCCGCGGGTAAAATTGTCATAAAAGACAGCGCCGTTATCGCCGAAGATGGCAAGTGATGCAACTTGAATTTTATGGTAGTCAAACTGATCGCATATCCAATTGTAGCCGGAAAAAGAAAGAAGGCATATCTAATATCTTTATTCAAACTGATATCTGACTGGCTGTTGAGTACAAAAAACAATCCTGCGGACCCAACACCTAAGCCAATCATTTGAAGCAAGCTCGGCTTTGACTTGTAAAAGAGAACTCCTATCAATACCACAAAAAATGAAGTTGACATGTTTATCAATCCAGCCAAAGAACTGCTAATTCCAGTTTCGGCAAGAGTGAACATAATTGCAGGCATCAAGTTCCCAAAGAATCCTGTCACCAGCAAAAGCCAAACAGTTTTCTTAGTCATGTACTTCTTAAACCTCCAGGCAATAGGCGTTAAAACTAGCCCTGCGATTAGAACTCTCAAACCTCCTACTTGATAAGGATTCAAGACCATGTGTTCATCCCCTCCTGGAAACATACTTTTTTTCATCAAGATGAATGAACTTCCCCAAGTTAAAGAGAGAAATATAAAAAGGAGCCAGACGAGGGTTTTGTTACTCATGTTTTTCGAAGAAATATTATAATCTCAATCGCTCCGCAAAAATAATCCAATTATGTTCTTAATCATCTTCAAATATCGATTTTTGATTTTCCTTTTTCGAAATCCAAATTTTGTTGATAAAAAGTATGGAGCACACCTAGTTTGATTCCATAATATTTATACTTTTAGACCTCTTAAATTTATTGAATTATGCACATTGCTGTCGCTGGAAATATTGGATCTGGAAAAACAACATTAACTAAGTTATTGTCCAAACATTACAATTGGGGAACCCATTATGAGGATGTTGAACAAAACCCATATCTGAATGATTTCTATGAAGACATGCAACGTTGGTCATTCAATTTACAAGTGTATTACTTGAATAGTCGATTTACTCAAATTCAAGATATTAAAGCGAACGAGGGAAATGTGATTCAAGACAGAACCATTTATGAAGACGCATTCATTTTTGCTCCGAACCTTCATTCAATGGGTTTAATGACTACGAGAGATTTTGAAAATTATTTCTCACTTTTCAACCTTTTAGAATCATTCATTTCTGCTCCGGATGTTCTTATTTATTTAAAAGCTTCGGTTCCTACTTTGGTGAATCAGATTCAAAAAAGAGGAAGAGAATACGAAGAGTCAATCAGATTAGATTATTTAAAAAGATTGAACGAGCGTTATGACGCATGGATCTCAACTTATGACAAAGGAAAACTGATTGTCATTGATGTAGACGAGAACAACTTTCATGAAGACGCAGATGATTTAGGTAAAATCATTAACTCAATTGATGCCGAGATAAACGGATTATTCTAAGATCTTCAAAAGAAGATTTTCAGATTAAAATTTAAAAGGCATCCGCAATGAAAATCAACACAGCACAATTTGTAATCAGTAATACGGACATTACTCAATGTCCTAAACCTGACATGCCTGAATATGCCTTCATTGGACGTTCAAACGTAGGCAAATCTTCACTAATCAATATGTTAACCAACCACAAGGGCTTGGCTAAAATATCTGGAAAGCCTGGAAAAACACAGTTAATCAATCATTTCATAATCAATGACAATTGGTACTTGGTTGATTTACCCGGATACGGATTCGCGAAGACAGGGAAAGCCAGAAGAATGAAATGGGAGAAGTTCATAAATGAATATCTACTAAACAGAGAGAATCTATTGAACGTTTTTGTTTTGATTGATTGCAGGCACGAACCGCAAGAGATTGATCTAAATTTCATGGGATATCTTGGTGAAAATAGCGTTCCTTTTTCTATCGTATTTACAAAGCTTGACAAGCTGCGCCCTGGTCAAAAAGGATCCTTTTTTCCAAGGTATAAGCGTGAAATGATGAAAATCTGGGAAGAAATGCCTCCTCATTTTATCACCTCAGCATCTGACAGCACAGGCAAAGAAGAGCTTTTAGAGTATATTGATGGTGTAAATGAACTTTTTGTAAAGCCCGATAAAAAATCTTAGAATAAATTGATCTCAAAATTTTTCTAAAGAACAATAGTTACCTTTCTTTTACTCTTACATTATAATATAAAGACACCCATTCTTTTGAATTGATTGCCACTTTATGTAAATTAATGTCCCGAACAATGAAAAACAAAATTTTATTTCTAGGTCTTTCAATACTCTTTCTTGGTGCCTGTTCATCAGATCCCGTAGACAAAGACATTCCATCCGACACGGTAGTAACGGCTGATACCGTTCCAACTCAATATGCACAAGTAGAAGTAATTGAAAAGCCATTTGACAACATTGATGTGCCTTTCAAAACCTTCAACTATAACAATAAAAAGGGCTCTACCATTGAGCTTCCGTCAGGAACACTCATTGAAATTCCTAAAAAAGCATTCGAAGATGAAAATGGAAATGCCGTGAATGAGAATATTGAAATCAAGTATCGTGAATTCCATGACATAGGTGATGTTATGTTGTCAGGAATTAAGATGGATTATGAAGGCAGTGATTTTGAATCTGCAGGCATGTTTGAAATTAGAGCTGAAGAATCTGGCAAAGAACTCTCCCTAAAAGAAGACAAAAGCATCAATATTGAAATGGCGTCATATACCGGCGGAGAATTTGATTCATTTGGCATGAATGAAGAAACTAAAGAATGGGAATATATTGAAAAGAGTGAAGCAAAACCAAACAGTCGTAAAAAGGAGCGTCAGAAAAAGAACCTTGAGGCAGGAGAAAAGTTAGTTCTTGAGTGCACTGATGGTCCAAGAGAAATGAAAGCTGGAGACAAAATTGTAGATATCGATTTCTCAATTAGTCGTCATAAAGAATTAGATCTCTTCAATGGTGCCATGTGGATCATAAAGGGATCAGAGAATGACCGAAGACGATTTAATCAAGATAGAAAAAAGTACAATGACCTTTCTTTAGTTCCAATTGATGAAACATGTAATGAGTACACGTTGAACCTTTGGAAAAGAGATAGCTGGGACAAAGAAAAAGACACCAACAAAACAACTTATATTGTAGAACCAGTTTGGAGCGGCAATGAATACAGGCTTGCAAAAAAAGATTACAAAAAGCGCAACAAAGAATATAAAAAAGAGGCGAAAAGAATTGAAAAAGAGAGAAGGTCTTTAGAAAGAGAAGCCGACTTGGTAAGATCTTTTAGTCTAAAAGGTATGGGGATTTATAACTGCGACAGAACAATCGATTACATCAAAATGGTTGCCGCCGGAATCATTATCAGTTGCAAAGAAAAAATTAAAAACTGGTGGTACATCACCATGAATAAAAAGGTCGCGATTAAATATTGGGATCCTAATTCTTCAGATTTCAAATACAATCCTAATTCAGACAATTCGGTGATGGCTATTCTACCAAATGACAAGGTGGGCATTGTGACCCCTGCAGAATTTGAAAGGTCTTATGAGGCTTATCGAAAATCTGAGGACCCCAATAAGGTCATGGAGGTTGACATGATTATTGAAGGCGAATCAATGGCTGAAAGAAAGCAATTCAAAGAACACATATCAAGATTTTAAGGATGAAAGCGTTATTAATTATACTCTTTCTTGGAATCACTGTATCCCATTCACAATATTGGTTAGGAGATAGAATTCCTCTAGATTCAGCAGGCTACGTTTCTCTGATTAATCCCGCTGGTGATAGAATTACTGATTGGAAAAGATTTGATGAAGTCACTACTGAAACAGGACTCCCTTATTTCAAAACAAAAAAGTATAATAAATGGGGATTGGCTGATACCTCTTTGAATATGTTGACGACCAATGCATACTCTGAAATTTACAGAGTTAAACAATATCTATTTTGTGAGAATCACTCCTCAATGACAGTGCTCAACATGGAATTGGATACGCTTCTTCAGATTGAGGATTTTAGCCGAATTGAATTTGACCCTAAGAACAATCGGCAGAGCCATAGATACAAAGCCAATTGGAATATTAAATTCAAAATCATCATTCACACCTTTGATGGCACCGGAGTACTTGATGAAAATTTAAAGTGGATAGTTGAACCAATTTATGATGATGCATTTTTCATGGATAATACCATCTATACTCGAAAAGGAGACAAATTTGGATTCATAACCTTAGCGTCCAAAATTATTGAGCCCACCTATTCTACTATCAGCTCTTTTGATGACCGAGTATTAGAATTAAAAGACGACAGTGGCCACCGCCATTACTTCTTACAGAACGGTGAGAAATTTCCGGACTCTGATTCCACATTGGTTTACGATAGAATGTACAGTAATTATAAAATTTACAAAAACGGAAAAGGAGAACTAATTGATATCAATCTAGAATCGCTGATAGCGCATTCTTTTGATGATGTTTTTCAAATCAGATCTTCTTTTAAAATTCACGGTTTCGATTTTTCTAAATCTGAATATTCTGAAATAGAGCATCAAAAGACCATATTCGCGTTTAGACAGAATGACAAAGTAGGTGCCTGTGATCAAACCGGCAGAATATTAATTCCGGCCCAATACGAACATGTAAATGCAGCATTTGAAAACTACTTTATTGTTAAGACCAATGAATTGTATGGTGTAATTGATGACAACAACAGGTTTATCATCCAACCAACTTTTACTTTTATTCAATTCTACAAAACTTATTTCAGGGTTCATGACTTCAAGAAAAAAGGAATTCTCAACGCCCAAGCAGACACATTAGTTCCCATTGAATTCTCTGAGATTAAATTCATGCCTGAAGGATTCATGACTTTGAAAAACAGTAAAAAAGGTTTCTACTCATATGAAGGCAAGAAGATTCTAAATAATGATTTCACCAAAGCCCATAAAAACAATGGCGGTTTAGAATTTGAAAGTGCAAAAGGCAAATGCATGGTGAGTTTGAAGGGGTTACTGACTCCAACTAATTGCAGTCATGTTTATCGCACAAACAATAAAATCAAGTATTATCACGGCGGTAAAATTCATTTAGGTGAAATAGTTGAAGAGGAAGTTGTCAATACAACTTCTTACCCAATGTCTAAATCACTTTATATTGACGATAGATGGAATGATATTGGAATATCAATGGGCACTGACCCTTGCCTTGAATATCAAAGTCAATTGAACTCTAAATTTGGATCAAAAAACAACCTTGATACCCTTTGGTCTCTTTCACCAACTTATGACAACATTCATCATTATGACAATTCTACTCGCCTGAAAAAACCTTACAGTCATTCATTTAAGATGGCCGGCACCTACTTCAACACAAAAGAAGTCAGTATTCAGTTTTATGCAGGAACCGGTCGCATCTCTAAAGACCTTTTAAGTTATTTTGGTAGAGCCAATAGCAGAACATGGCACTCTTCTGTATTTGACCCTAACATCACCTTAGACCATGAATTTGAATATTATAGTGTAAATTCATTACAGCCAGGCCCTGCTCCATTCATGTTGAAACGTTTCGGTTTTAATGCGATAACGTTTACTGAAGGAGATTTCAATATGAGAAATGGTCAAGACGTCATTAGATTAAGAGAGTTTTATACGGACATGAACGAGAGCCACAATTATGAAATTACTGGCCAACAACAATTCGGTCGATTATCTCAAAACCAAACAATCAAGGTAGTAAACCCGACATGGAGAGTTCAAATGATTGAGGAAGATCATTCTTACAATTTAGTAGGGAATTTTGAAGAATACAGAGAACTATCTTCCGGGGTAAATCTTATCAAAGAGTTTGATGGTGGCTACAATTTGATTGTAGCAGGAAATGAAAGGCTTTTAGAAGAAGACGCCAGAGATATTAAGGTAATTCAGAAAGATGAATTTCTCTTTTATCTCGTTTTGTACCCTAACAATTTGGGCCAATTAAAATGGCACTTATACAACGCTTCGGGTGAAGTATTAAATACTGCTTATGACGAAATTGAAATGATTGAGTTCAATTATTTCAAAGTAAGAAATGGTGAATTGATTCAGCTGATCAATAAAAAATCTGAAGTTATTTACTCAATGGGCTCTAACGACAACCCTTAGCTCAATGGAGGAAGAATATTCATCTTCTCTGCAAAGTGCTGACAGTAATCTCTCAAATCATCTGTAATTTTCTTCTCAGCTGTAGCTCGCTCAAAAGTATCTGCCATTGTGAGTAATGTTTGATGAAAAAATTTCTTCATCTCGTCAACACTCATGTCTTTTGTCCAAAGATCAATACGCATTGCGTTTGACTCCTTTTCATCCCAAAAAGACATGATCATTGCCTTTGCAGCGGCATTATCCACTCCGCCATCTTCTGCAGACCACTTAATGCTTTCTGGAATATTATTTTCGTTTGTAATGACTTGAACTTTGATATTTGATTTTTTCAAATTACTCATCTTCTGGTTTGTATGTTTTTAAAAACTTTGATTCTTTTGTCTCATTCAGCAACTCTTCAAGAGTAACCTCTTCATTTTTATCCATGTATTGCTGTACCATTCTCCAGCCCATAAACTGACCTAGTCTTCCTGGTGAACCTTCTATTCCAACAGTTGTTGGTGACTCTTCAAAAAATCTCAAGCTAACCTTCATGTCAGTACTATACATCCAATCCATATCTAACAAATATTGCCAAACATCATATTCGCTCGCAACACAAAAATCGAATTCCTCTTCAGAGTACCTAATTTTTAGATGATCTGCTAAATTAGGATTCATTGCGTCAATAAAGTATCTCAATTTGCCATAATAAATCATCTTTGAAAGAAAAGTTTCACTAGTAGGATCTCCCAAAACATTTGTTGCTAACCAAGAATGCGCAATGTCAGCCAACATATATTCGTGAGACATTTTCTCTTTCATGTATACGGGAAATCCAAGTTCAGCGATTAACCTATTCAATTCTCCCAGATACATATCCAAGCCCAATCCGATTTTCTTATCAGTAGAAATTACGCCATAATTAAATGCTGAGTTATATGTAATAAGTCCATCAGGCAAAGGTGCATTAGGCAAGTGATACTTCAATCTTTTAAACATCTCAAGAATAGATTCTTGGTCAGATTCAAAATCCCCAAACTCTCCTTTAATGTCTTGTGCAGCCATCTTCATAATAGAATCACTTACAAAATAATAGAGATAGTCTCCAATTGAATCATCATAAACCGAACCTGACCTTAACATTTCGTAGACATAGAACTCGTACAATTCACCGCCCTTTTCAATCAATTCTGCATTTATTTCAGTCATTTCGCTAGGTGATTGCGCTATGAACATCTGTTCTTCAAAACGTTCAAAGCTCATTTCTAGCTCAACATCTGAGACATCTACGTCCAATTTATCCGTAGAACACCCTAGAATAGTAAAGACTGATAACATTGTGAATAGAAAACGGCTCGCCATTGCTGATAATTTCTTATTATTGTTCTACAAATTAAACTACAAAATTATGAAAAAGTTACTTTCCCTTCTTTTAATTAGTGGAATTGCATTAGGAGCCCAAGCCCAAGACAAAAAATTTCAAATAGGATTAGTTTTAGGTACAACTATTAACTCGGCTAAAATTCAAACCTCCGAAATTGAAAAACAAGGAGTCGGTGGCGGATTCACGATTGGTATTGGCGGAAACTATATGTTCAGCGAAAATGTCGGTCTAGCAAGTGGAGTTCAGTTTGATTTAGAATCTTTTAAGATTAATTACGGATCAAACGCACCAAGTTCATCTGGCAGAGTATTTTACGGATACAATGATTCTGACATCTTGAAATATGATAAAGATACGGATGCTATTGAAGATCTTGATACCATGAAGGTGATGGAGCTAACAACAAGAAAATTCAAAGGTAAATATGTTACGGTTCCTTTGTTTCTTAAATTTCAAACTAATTTGATTGGAAAATTCAAATACTATGGGAAATTTGGTTTAAGAACATCTTTCTTGGTAGGCAGTAGATTTGACGATACCGGATATAACGCAATGTACAGCCCAACCTCAAATACTTTTATCAGGTTACCTGAATCAGTCAACACTAATGAGTTAAGAGTTGAGATGAAGCCAGTTACCCTTTTAAAAGGATTGACTCCAATCAGAACGGCAATAGGAATTTATGGAGGAGCTGAATGGAATTTTACTGGTAGTACTTTCTTGTACCTAGAAGCTGGGTTCAACTATGGTATAACGCCTTCAATGCAAATTGAATCAGGTCACTTAGTTAATCAAATTGATGATGCACACGCTGGTGGTGGAGTTTATGGTGAAGGAGCTCTGAGCAGAATGGCTTTAGATATCAAAAACAATCCACAACACCTCTTTGAGATCAAGCTTGGATTATTATTCTAGGAATTCATGAATTATCCAAAAGTAATTGATCACATAAGTGATTGGTTGAAAGCCTACGCGCTTAATGCAAAGTGCGAAGGTTTTATAATTGGCATAAGTGGCGGAATTGATTCTGCTATTACATCTACTCTTTGCGCAAGAACAGGTTTAAAAGTGATTTGTCTTGAAATGGGCATCCATCAGAACCCTGATGAAGTTAATAGAGGAATGGAGCACATTGCTTGGCTTGAAGCTAAGTATCCAAACGTCTCTCATCTTCAAATTAATTTGACAGATACATTTGAGAGTTTGAGAAGCGTAATGCCTGAGGCTACAAATGACCATGGTCTTTCTATGGCAAACACCAGGGCACGAATCAGAATGACAACACTCTATGCGGTTGGGCAAGCAAATGCTTGTTTAGTTGCCGGAACCGGAAATAAAGTAGAAGATTTTGGGGTTGGATTCTATACCAAATATGGTGATGGTGGAGTTGACTTAAGTCCAATAGCAGATCTAAAGAAATCGGACGTTTTTGCAATTGC
>JBLFXO010000066.1:0-13438 GCA_047609865.1 Arenicella sp. | reverse complement strand
AATTTTCACTACTGAACTCTAGTTTGCATTGATCTTTAAGTTCTTGTTTCAGAAGTGGTTTGCTCATGATATAATCATAATCTCTTTTTTGAGATTGCGTTAATTTCAGCCATAATCTTTCTGTTGTTGTTAAATTTGGAATACTTTCCGCTCTTGTTTGGCGATCTACCTCATCTTTAGCTTTCGAATCCTTTTCTCCAGTCAGTCGATCAGCCTTATCTTCTTTTGAAACCTTTTTTGCTTTATCAGTTGTTGTTGATACATTGTTCTTGACCGGGCTTGTAGTTGATCCCTTCAACTGACTAGGAGCCGCTGCTGGAGTAGTTCCAGGTGTTGGAGTAACAGGTGGTTTTACAACGGTAGAAGATTTGCTATTCTTAGTTCCGTTTCCGTAATTGACATCTTTTTTATCTTGATTTCCACTAATAACTGGTGCATCGGCATTGTTACCAGAGTTCTTATTATCTAGCGCTTCCTGCTGTTGCGGAGATCGAGCAGAACGTATCTTCATGTCTTTCTGATTATCATCTACCAACATTTTTTTTTCTTCTTTAGACAGTGGTGTACCTTTCTTCTGCTTTGCCTTTGCTGCTTTTAATTCGTTAGCCTTTTTTTTAGCCGCAAGTTCGGCATCCTTTTTTGCTTTCGCTGCAGTTGCTTTTCTCTGTTTTTCTTTGAGTGCTTTTGCTTTTTTCAGAGCGGCTAAATCCTTCTTTTGTTTAGCTATAAGATTGTTGTTAATGAAAACATTACGTTTAGCATTTATTTTAGCTGGTGAGGCCTTCTGTTGCTTCATTTTAAGCAGGTACTTTTTCTGTTGTGGATTCAATGGTTGCTGCTGTGCAGAAACTGACACCGTGCAAAAACAAATGATCGAGAGAATTAGGATTAATTTTTTCATAATTATTTTTTATTAAAAGGTTTACTGTTTAATGTCTTTATTCTAGTTTGACTAAATTTATTCAATGGTTATTTTTCTGATTGCTGAATTGGTAAGTACAAATAAGTTACTTTGGCTATCTATGACAATATCATTGATGAAATCAAAAGTTGCATCTAGTCCATCTCCGTTTTGAAAACCGTAAGCTTCACTTCCAGCTATCGTAGTTACTTCTCCAGATTTAATCATTCGAACGCCTTTGGAATTGTAGTCTGAAAAATAGACCACGCCATTGTCATCAAAAACTAAATCTCTAGGATTCTGATAAGTACAAGCGTCTAGGGGACCATCCACAACAGAATTCACGCCTTCTATTCCGGAAACTGTATTAACAGTGGATGAGTTAAGGTCAATTTTTCTGATTTTATGAAAAGGATCTAACTCTGTAAAGTATAGATCTCCATTGACATCGGAAGCGAAACCTGTTCCAAAACCAATAGTGGCTGTAGTAGAATCTCCATCAATAGAAGTATCCTCTCCAGTACCAATAAAGTCTGTAAATTGGCCGAATGCACTTAACTCATCCAGCACGAGAATTTTCAGTGCCAGATTATCATAGGCGTAAATCTTGTTGCCAACTTTTTCGATTGAAAAAATGTTTCGTGAAATATTTTCAGTAGGGTTTAATGGAGTACTTATTACTGGATTTTGATTTGCGCCACCTCGATAAAGTGAGCCTAAATTGAGGTCACCTACGAAATAGAGTTGATTAGTGTTTTGATCAATAATCATATCAGCTATATACGTTATGATAGGGCTAATATTCACTGTAGCAACCTCTCCCATAGATTCTCCATCGAGATTGGTTACTGGGTTGACTTTTCTTATCAAAGCTTCGGTATAATCCATAGTCCAATCCGATACAAATAGGTTGTCATTATTATCAATCACCATTGCGCTAGGGGAAAAGAAACGAGGGAAAGTGTCGATGCCATTTTCTAATCCATTTTCACCTATCATGCTTCCAGCGTAATGGGAAACGGTGTATATAAAGTCATATGTGAACGTAGGGGCGGGGCCACTAAAATCAAGCTCATCATCAACGTCAACGGTCACAAGACCAGTCCCACATTTCAATGGAACAAAGGCTCTTATCATTTCCGTGTCTCCGGATAGAATGGAATCAATTGCAACCTGTACACCATTGATTTGAATAATGTTTGCACTAAAGTCAGGATTGAAATTGGAACCATGTATGGTTAATATTTCTCCACCCTTTGCATGATATGGTTCCAAGTACTCAATCCGTGGACATGCAGGGCATGTATCATCTCCTTCATCATATTTTTTGCACGAGCTGGCGAGTGCTAGTGCTAAGATCATTAGTAATAAAAGTGCATAATGCTTCATGTCTAAATCGGGTTTAATTATTATAAGTTGTGATATCGATAAGTTTTGTCCAACTCTTTTGAGTCGTCCATTTTGAATAAGACCGGGATCCGTCTTCTCTAATTTCTATCACTCGGTATTTATAAGGTAAATTCATTTTTACCGCATAAGGGAAATGAATGCTGTGGTAATATGAATTGTCATAACTGTAGAATGCAACTTTCTGTTTTACGGTCTTATTATTCATGCCGGTTGCCTCTATCTCTATGCTTTTGGCGTATAAATCATCGGTATCTTTATTGTTAAAATCATAGCAGCGTACCTCAAGAACAGCAAAATCTGGTGGTACACGAGATTCATTGATATCTATCTTTACAAGCAAGTCAGGGTATTTTTTGGCATCGAAATTAAGGGCGCTTGAATTAGCGTAAACAAGTTGATTGGTTTCCTTTATTGAGAGACTATCTGTGGCCTCTTTATTTGGGGTAAAAACGTCAGTAAGAGAATCCGAATCAAGACCAGTTGAAGATACACTCAACATCGCTTCAGACTCTCTGAGATGACATAAGCTATGATATTCATAGCTGAAGCTGATTATTGTGTTCCCACTTTCCAAAGCGTCCCAAAAAAGCTGAGAGGTAGCATTGTCCAAACTGACGGTAAACGTTTTCTTCTGCCATGTAGACAGTCCTCCATCTCCTTCTCCATTCTCATTGTTCTCAATCTGTCCATTGATTTGTCCACTGTTGTTAGAATCATCCACAGCGGCATAAACCAAGAATGCATTTACATCAGAAATAGGAAGTGGGCTAAACCTTGCATTTTCATTTGTTCCCATGGCCATGCGTATAGCATCTAGCTCAAGCGCTTTAACAGTCTGAAAGTTAACCGCTACTTGAAGGATGCTTTTGAATAAAAATTTCCCTTTATCTCCAGTGGCAGCGGAACCGCTGTAACGCATCTGAAGAAATTTAAATTCTGGTTTTCCTTCATTGTTTTCGGAGATTAATATGCCGCCTGGAGAGTAATAGTACTGGTCTTTGTTGTCGTAATCTTTATAGATTTTTATCTCACCGATTGTGTCCACATATTCCAAATCCAAAATAGCAAAGACTTGTGTATTACATAGCATGCAACACAAAAGGATTCCGAATCCTATCAAAGTTTTTTTTATGGAAATATCTGTTTTCAATCTATTCTTATTATTTAGTTCCAGGGAGATTATCACCGAGGGAGTTTTTTAAAACACCTTTATTAATATAGAGTTCAAGGTCTTTGGATGATGTCCAATTATCACCTTCATACGTTTGTTCTTCATTAAGCATGATGATTTTATATTCATAGCTTAGATCTTTTTCATTCCACACATAAAAAGGGCCTGCTTTTATTTCTGTATTGTCTTTATCGATCATAAAAGAACGCTCCATTTGCATGTGTCCTTTAGGGTCGAAGAAACGGGAGCGAATGACGACCTTCATAAAGTTCACGTCATATTTTCTGATCATACCCATTGAATTAAGACTGATGGATCTTACTCGGTCATCCGAGGATCCACTACTTATTTTTTCAATCACATTTTCAGTGCAAGAATTACAGGGGAGAAGATCATAGTCGATCCATATTTTTTTCACGCGTGGATCTGTATCTATCCATTGAGGAATTTTGCTTCCATCGATCTTCATTTTTGAACGAGGCAACACTTTTTTGTTTCCAAGACTATAGGAGTATACACATGGAATCATATTCCCATTCACTTCGTTCATGATCATAACGTGCAAGTAGCTAACTTCAATAGGGAAGGGGAATTCATTGGTCAGAGAAGTGGTTTTGTATTGCGTGTTTTTCAGATTTATTTTTCCAAAATTAAAATCATTCGCTAGACCAATATTTATCGGAACTGAAAAGCCAGATTGTTCATCTCCATTTGCCTTGAAAGTCATATCTCCCGCAATGCCTACACCTTGACCTAGAGCAGTTAGAATTTCGTTCGCTGCATCGGTATCTGTAGACCATGAAGCGTTGATCGGATCATATATTGAAGATGAATTGGAGACATTGATCTGGTCCGAGCTCATTCCATAAAGACTTTGAAGACTTCCTTGCAATGAAATCTGTGGGGATTGAGGCAGTATTGGATTAAGCGCTGTGAACTTAATGTCTGAATTGTTTTGGCAGTAAGCCGCAAGAAATTCTTTAACGAAATTATTCTCTTGAGTTGATATTCCAGAGGATAGAATAGCGTTCATGTTAACCTTTCCATCTTCACCCGAGATACCTTTTTGGTAAAGCGTCTTGAAGTCAAAACCTTTCTTTTTATTCCAATTGAGATTATAGGCAGTTGGTAGGTAATAGAAAACGCCAGAAGCTGGGTTTTTATCAAAGTAAATATTTGATAATAGTATTGGTGAAATATCAGCGGGGTTAGAGAAGTTAACATCAGAACGAATCATGCCAAATAATGATATGGCTTGATTGGTCGCTCCAAGCGGGTATGTCTCAATCGAGTCATTTGATAATGCAGTTTTATTGTTCAAATTGCCGTTTGACGAAGCACCATTGGACGCTATTTGCGTAGCTGACATTCCTCCAGGCACAGGAAGTAATGCTGAGTTTTGGAGACGTGCAGCTGATTTATATGGGACAGCGGTAAGTGCAACCGTTATGGTTTCATTTCTCGGGATTACTTTCCAATTTTTTGGAGTAACGAAGCAAAATGTTTTTCCTTCTTCTGATCCCGAAGGTTGGTATTGAAGTTTGATATAACCAGTGTTTATGATCAGGTTAGGACTCAACCCCACCACATTTAGTTTGCTATGAACATCCAGTAGTCCTGATGAACCAGAGATTTTTAGCGAAAATGTTTTTATCGCTGATTGTTCCTTGCCTTGTAGATCAACAAATAGGACTTTTATATTTCCCGCACTCATGCCTGAGAAATTTATTTCTCCTCTAAATTCTAGTTCTTGATCTTCAATCACGGTGAATCGATCTATGCTTGGAACTTTAACGATAGGAGCAGAGCTGGTTGAAGGAGGAGCTCCCCATTGTGGTAGTCCTTTCCCCCTCAATTCTTTGTTCATATTTCTGAGAACATCCTCATTTGATCCAGGACATTCACGGAGTTCTCGGTTCTTTAGGCCACTGAAATTTTTGTTTTCCTGCGCTTCCGTTTGCAAACTAAATGCAAGGAGATGCGTGCAGATAAAAACTTGCAGCAACCTTTGTTTGTATGAATCTGATTTCAACATTTATCTTTAAACCTTTAAGTGGTTAATTCGATCCATATGATATGGAGAAAAATAAATTATCGTCCAGGACTTGCTGGTTATTGTATGCATAGCCAACAGCAAAATCAACTTGATTGGTCACATAAAATCTAACCTCTGGTGTTATGATAAATAAGTTCGGATTTGGCAGTATTCCTTTCTTGGTGGTGTAATACAGATTGTATGAAGTTGTATTCATCACTGAAAGATAAGAACCAGATATTCTGAAGGCGAGATTCCCCACCATTTCCTTCCTAATGTCCACTTCGGATTTAGTTTCCGTAGCAGATCGTGCTTCCAAAAGAGGGATTAGGTATCGGACATCAAACGTGGTCTGAAATACAGGGATCAGGAATTCCTCACCTGCCCGTCTGACGGGTGTGTTTATTAGTTTCATTCCGAAACGAAAATCTGTTTGGAAACCTTTGACATCTCTTACTGAAGCGTCCTTGCCATAACCAAAGTAGGCTGTTTTCGATAAGGAAAAATTCAGTATTCCAGCAAACTGACGCCTAAGGTCATTTCCAACATATTCTACCGTGTCAACAGGTGAGACCGTAGGTACAGTATTAAGCACATATAGATCCCAATAGTTTCCTCCTCCTTTCCCTAAGTTGAATCCAAGGTGATAGGTCTCCGTAGAGATCTTGGGAGCAGTTCCTGCATAACCGGATTTAAACCCACCGAAAAAATTGCTACCCTTTTTTTTAGGTTCACCTTCGGTTATAACTTGATTGGTAGAATCTGCAATTGCTATGTTAGATTCTTCTTCTTGCGCTTGAAGATTACTATTACCGAACAGAAAAGCCAAGCAGAGAGAAAAGAAAAGTAAGTTGATTTTCATGGTTAGATTGGGATTGTGATTTATGGCTATTTTACTACTTGCTTTTTTTTCCAAAAATATCCTTGAAGGCGTCTAGAACTTGTCCTCCAGTTACCTTACCATTGGTGTCGGGTGGTATGATTCCATTGGCTTCTTCTTTGGCCTTTTTAAATATGGCTGAGGCCGTATCTGTGAACCCCTCAGGGATGCTTGCGTATACATAGTAGTCGTTAATCTTGGAGCTGAAAGAAGTTGCAAGTTTTCCTGACACTTTGTGATTGTAAACCAAACGATAGGCATATCCTTTTGTATCTCTATCCATGAAGATTTGTTGAGAGACGATATCATCTTTCTTGGCTATTGAAATGGGAATATTTTCCTCTACCTCTTGACCAAATTTTGAATAACGTACTTGTAGAGTTACGCGACTTATTTGGGCCGCTTTCATTTCTTCCGGATCTACTTCGAATTCAATTGTTTTTGGCTGTAAAGGGGGAAGCAATGTAACACCTTCCCATTTCCCTTTGGACCATTGCGGTGAAGCAGGATAAAGATTTCCTCCTCGAAGACTCCATTGCACTTGGTATTCGTAAGCCTCAGGATTTTTGTCCTCACCTCTAGCATATTGCATGGATGCCTGTATTCCTTTTTCATTGAAATACTGCAGATCCATGGTCACACGGTCTTCGAAGTTATTTCCTGCAGATCTTTTTTTACGTGCGTTGATGGTCACATAATTAATTTCCTTCTCGAACATTTCCTTTGCTTCCAAATCCATGATGAAACGGATGTCTCTATGTTGGAAGAAGGGATCGTTAAGATTGATTGTGTTGACACAATTTTTATTGTCTCTAACACCATTGTACCAAGAAGCTAGATTACCTACGATGCTCACATCTCTTTGAATAGGCAAGGCATAGTCAATATTGACAACTTCTTTTTTTCCTTGAGATATTTTCTGCTTGAATGTCTTTTTGATGGTTACTGTTTTTGAACTCTTATTACTGCCACCAAAGAATCCTATGATTCCTGATTTTACATCATCTCCTGTGCTAGAAGTATAGCGGTCTGCATTTGCATTACTACCTCCTGTTATTTGCGGAATATCAGGTTCTTCAGAAGCTACCGTGAATTGATTGATAAACATGGTTAGAAAAGCCTCTCTTATCTTATCCATTCGAGCATCAGTAATTCCAGATTCACGAATATCCATATAGATATACTTCTTCGACATAAGCGAGTCCGTTAGCTGTCTAAATTCTTCTTCTGTTGTGGTATTGGTGTCATCTTCACCACTACTGTCATTCCACCATGCAGTTTGATTTATTTCATGCTCATTCTTATAATCCAGTTCATCAAGATATTCTCTTGTTCGCTCCCAGTCGTAAACAAACTTTGCCTTGAAGGCAGGCATAATGGTTGTGAATTTATAGTTCAGTGAAATAGATAAATCTGAAATTGATTTAGCTTTTTCGAAAGTCGATGATAACAATTGCGCACCTTCGGGTGTCAGTCTTGTAGCTACGGCAACCTTACCTCCATCCAACAAAGGAGCTCGGCCGTTCACTATTGAAGTTGCTAATGAATTATCTGAAAGTGTGGCAGATATTATTTGAAAAGAACCACCTTTTTCATCCGGTTGCAATTGAATTTGACTCTTCAAATTGGCAAGTTTATTCCCTGAAGTCATTTTTATTTTAGCTTCAGCTTCTTGTTGCTGAGCATCAGTCAAGCCAAATTTCATTAAAAAGTGCATGATGGCGCCACTGACACCTGTACTGCTTTCTGTAGTGAATTTGGTGAATAAAAATTCAGGCACGCCATCAGCTCGATTGCTTAGTCTTAAGTTGGTAGGCAGGTAGTAGTAGTCGTTTGATGTATTTTTAGTTGGGTTTCCGTCAGAATCAAGAGATTTTAATTCTTCTGGCAGCCCACGATAAACAGTTAGTGATGTACCATCTTTTAATTTGATGTCAAGTCGGTCATTATCATCTAGTAATTGCGCATTTAGACAATTGCTGTTAATAATTAAGACACATATTAGTATCAATATTTTACTTAAGAAACGCATAAATTGTTGTTGTTAGATAAAATTATTTGTTGTTAAAAAATTACTTTGAGTTTTCGTCCAATGTATTTTCACTTGTTGGTGGACTGAGAAACAAATAGTTGGACTCCAAAACTTTCATTTGCTGCATGATTTCTCCTTCTGTTCCGTACCATGTTGTTTGGTATACAATATCCTGTCCTTTGTCATGGTAAACTGAAATTTGTGAATTCCATTCTGGGTCATTCACTCTCAGTAACAATCTTTTGATCGGAACAGGCTTGCCGTTAATCATGGAAGCGAAGTTTATTTGAGCGGAGGCAAAGCCTTGCATCATAAAAAGGTCCCGGCCCGCGTCTACGTCAATAGTTTCTTTGACCAAAGGTGGAATTAATGAGATGGCTGGTTCTGTTGTTTTCATCCAAACATTCTGATCCGCAGGGACATGGATTAACTCTTCCTTTCCCTTAAGACTCCAAGAGATTTGGTATTCATATTTACTGAACTCGTCTGGACTTAGACCCAGACGAGGGTATACTACATTTTTCAGATTGATACCTTGTTCCAGATCACTGCCCGTGAACATTATTTCTTTTACCCAAGTGTCGTTTCCTTCGGGGTATGATTTTCGGACTTTGACTGTTACAAAATTCAACAGATCATTAAATGCTTCAATATAATCGCCATCCACTTGGAATGCGACATCTCTATTTTGAAATGCAACATCATCTAAACTTATGACTCGGAAGTAATTGTCATCATCTTTGTACTCATCAAAAAGTCCAGAGATATTACCGGCAGAATAAAAAGGCACCTTGACCGAAGTCTGCTTGTTCAAGTTGATTATATAATTAGACAAATTGATTTTGTTTTTTGTTTTGAGTTTATATTTGGAGGATTTTTGATACGAATCAAGAACTGAAACAGCGCCTAATGCCAAAGCACCTTTTGCCAAGAATGCTGTTTTTCCAAATCCCTTTCCTGATTTTCTCACTTTCCCTTTTTTTCCTTTTACACCATCATCTACTGCGCCTCCTGAATCTCCACTGCTTCTTCCACCTCCGCCCATACTCATCATACTCATCATACCCATCATGCCCATATCCAACATGCCACCCATAGAGCCCATACCGCCCATGCCTGCATTTATGTCAGCTAATTCTGCTGAACCGTCATCGACACCTTCGCCTGCTTCAAACATCATGTCAGTCACTTTGGTGCTAATCATATCTACGATGGATTGCATAGCCGTTTCATCTATATCAAAAGCCTCTGAACGATCGGCTATTTCAATCTGAATCCCTCCGGTGCTTCTCAAAGTGTCTATTTTATTATTGATATCTCTATTGCTGAAGAGTGAAGTTTTCTTGGTCAAGGATTTGTCAAATTCATTGTAAACTTTTTCCATGTCTATAGTGATGGTAGCATTATAACTAGGCAGTGTGGCTTCATAATATCCTCTTACACCTACAGAAAGATCAGATGTCTGCCCTTGGAGTGAGTTCCAAAAAAGAGTGGCTCCTTTAGAATCTAGCATAGATGCTACAGCGACTTTAGATCCTGGTGTGAGTGGTGCGCTTCCTGAAGCCACGAGAGCTCTAGCCATGCCTCCTTCACCACCATTGGTTAGGATGCTTGATATTATTTCAAAAGAAGGGCTATTGTCTTCTCCATTATTAGAAGTATTTGGTAGAATGGGAACACGAGATTTTATGAAAGCGCTCGGCAGTTGCTCTTTAAGTTTTGCCTCAACCATTAGTAAAACTGAATCGGGAATTTCAAATTCAAATAGGGCATGAAATATACCGCCACTTGATTGCTCATCATCACCAACATACTTGATGCAAAGGAATTCTAATGACTTATCCTGCTTCGTTGAAATGACTGGGAACTTCGGGAGATAATAATATGCTGATGTATCTTGATTGTCCTGAAGTAAAAGAATACCATCAATGAGGGCAGATCTTCCATCAAATTTCACTTGTGCTTTAAAGTTAATAGAGCATAAGATCAAGAAACAAAGGGCAAATATGATTTTGATTTTCATCATTTTTCTGTTTGTGTATCGCTTTGAAGAATTGTCTCCCAGCGATTTATTGTATGGTTCAAAGTTAGAGTGGGAGTGAGGTATTTGAAATAGGGTCTAGCACACAAATGTCTGGGGTTTGGACCCTAGTGATTTATTTAGCAAACTCGATCAGATGGATTTTTTAACCAGAACGACACATACTATATAGGCGAGTTCTTAAAATTTATTCTTGGTCGGTGCTTATGTTACCAATCCATATTAAACATAAGGTCAAGCCCCTAATAAATTACCGGCTTGACCCTATTTGTATTTCAGAATCTGTATAATACTTTTGACTTGTCAAACAAGACAATAAGCATGCGAGGATTACTGAACTTTCTATCACCCTTATTTTCAACAGATCGTTGCAATAATTCGATACAATTGGAGTCAATGAATGAGCATGAGTCTGTTGCGATATTTGCTTATTATTTACAAGAATTGAATGACTACATTGCGTTCAATTGTATGTTGCCTGAACAATTAACCCCAATTCTTAAATTCAATAAAAATTAAAATGAACACATGCGATATATAGTATTATCAAGCATATTTATCATTCTAGCACTAGGTGAAGTCAGATGTCACAGTGATATGCAACCCAACATTGATAATTTCAATAAGTTGATGCGCTTGCAAAATCCAACGATTGAGGATGTTGCGGATATGATTCATCTGAGTATATCGTATAGTTATTTAAACAAAGACAGCTGTTTACAATTGGGGGAGGAATCTCTGACAGCGGCACTCGAAACCGGAGATCGAGCCTTGTATGCAGAAGCCTTAATCGAGTTGGGTGATTCTTATAGAATCTTTGATGACCTTGATAAAGCCAAGCAACTTTTGGAAAACGGAAGGGAAATATACCTAGAACTTGACGATGCGCAACATGTCGCGCAGGCGGATAATAAACTAGGCGCATTATGGGAGAATTATGGCGATTATCAGAAAGCCCTTGAATATTATATGAATGCCCTAAAAACGTGGGAGATGCTTAAGGACACTCATAGAATTATAAAGCCCTATATCAATATTGCCGCTGTTTTTGATAACACATCTCGTCCACTTTTAGCATTGGAGTATAATAAGAAGGCCTACGAGATAGCCGAGCTTATTAATGATGATCGAGGGAAAAGCTACGTGACGAATAATGTGGCTGTTATCTACAGTGCCAGAGCCAATAAATTCAAAGCCATTGCGGACACTGCCTCGGTGAATGAAGTGCTGTATAAAGATAGTATGAATATGGCCATTGAATTGTCACTCAGTAATTTCAATGAAGCATTGACTTTGGCTCGAAAGATCAAGGATGAAATGGGGGAATTACGGGTACTTGGAAACATGGCTGACTTAAAATTATTACAAGGCAAATTTGAAGAGGCACTTGAACTAAATCTTGGTAATGAGCAAAGGATTGCGCAAATGGGTTCAACAAAACTTGGTATTCGTCAAAAAATAAAGCAATGTAGAATCTACAGAGCAATGGGCAAGATGCAAAAAGCCATTGAATATGGTGAAGCCGCAGTTCTTGATGCCACAAAAATGCATTTGGATATAGAATTAGAAGTGGCGCTATATGAATTGTTCCTGTCCTATAAAGAGAATGGTGATATCAAAAAGGCGCTGGTTACCGTAGAACAATATATGGACTATGACAAAAGAAGCGATGACATAGAAAGTAAAAAGGCAATCTCAGAAATCGAATCTCGATATGAATCAGTAAAGAAGGAAAAGAAAATTCTGGAACAGAATAATGACATCTTATCTCTCGAGGAAAAACAAGCTGAGTTGAAAGGCAGACAGAATAACTTATTAATAGGAGGAATAAGTTTTGCCTTATTAATCTTTTTCGGTTTTCTGGCTTACTCGCTCAGAAGACAGCGTAATGAGAAAATGGCTTTTGCCGAAGCACTCATCTTTGCGCAGGAAGAAGAACGAAAGCGAATTGCGCGTGATTTGCATGACGGGGTCGGGCAGTCTCTTTTACTGATTAAGAAGCAACTGTCAGATACTCAGAAGAGCACCTTTGATAATCAAGCCCTCATCACTGACACCTTGGAAGAAGTAAGATCTATTAGTAGAGACCTACATCCTTTCCAATTGGATAAACTAGGATTGACCGCTGCAATTGAAGACGTACTTTTAAGAGTGGGGGAGAATAGTGATTTGTTTGTTAGTTCGGAGGTTGTAAATATCGATGATCTTATGGATAAGAAATCCGAATTGCATTTGTATCGTGTTATCCAGGAGGCTTTAAATAATGTCATAAAGCATGCAGAGGCAAGCGCAGTCAAGTTGTCCATTTCCAAAATCAACAATGAGATATTCATAGAGATCATGGACAATGGAAAAGGCTTTAGTACTGATTTCAAAACAGCACGAACAAAGAGTTTAGGCTTACGGACCATGTATGAGCGTATAACGTCACTAGGGGGAGAGCTAAGCATGGTTGAAGTAAAACCACGTGGCAGTAATATTCAGATAACGGTACCCATTAAAAAATAACAAAACTCATAAATAATATGCCATCAAAAATACGTGTTTTTAATGCTGATGATCATCCCATACTAAGGAAAGGTATATCCAATCTATTGATAGATTCTGATGAATTAGACTGGGTGGGAAGTGCAAGTGATGGACAGGAAGCGCTAGATAAAATCAGATCTTTGCGCCCAGATATTGCCATCCTGGATATAGAAATGCCCAATCACTCGGGAGTTGATGTTGCCAAGATACTTATCGCGGAAGGATCAAAAACGAAGTTCGTCATACTCACGCTCTATAAAGATGAAACACTTTTTCATAAAGCCATGGAGCTTGGGATTAAGGGATATCTCCTCAAGGAGAGTGATGAAAAAGAAATTATAGACTGTGTTATTTCTGTCGGTAGTGGAATGGTTTATGTGCACCCGACAATGAGTCAATATTTGATTTCTAAAAGGACGGTTAAAAATGAAGTTTTAGG
>JBLFXO010000065.1:0-13444 GCA_047609865.1 Arenicella sp. | reverse complement strand
GAGGCTTAGTTGAATTTAAAGGAAAGTTCTTATTCATCAAACGTAATGGTTTATGGGATATTCCGAAAGGAAAGCTAGAAAAAGGAGAAAGTATTGAGGAAGGAGCAGTAAGAGAGATCGAAGAGGAGTGTGGTGTTGAAAACCCAGTCATTTTATCTCATTTGGTGGATACTTTTCACACTTACAACTATAAAGGGAAGGACGTTTTAAAGAAAACGTATTGGTTCCATCTTTCTCTTGACGAAGTTAATGAGCTTGTTCCTCAAGGAGAAGAGGGGATTACAGAAGTAGGATTTTTTGGTCTTGACGAACTGAATGAAATTGAGGCGAATACATATGTTTCCATTTTAGAGGTGATTCAAAAAATGAAAGAACGTTAAGGTCATGTTACTTTCTAACTCAATTTGAATTGTGCGGATATGAAAATCGGATATCTCGCTATTAGCTTATTAGCCTTTGCATCTTGTCAAGATTCATCAATGAAAAAGCCAACATACGAAGAGAATCTTCTGATTGATTCTGTAGTGGCGATCTCTGAGAAAGAATATTCGATTGAGGGAAGCTGGGTGTTATCTTCATATTTGGATTCGATAGTTAAGCACAAATCAGTTTCAAAATATCGGATTCAGCAGCCCGCCTGGACGGCAATCATGTTGGATATTAGCGAGAATGATATAAAATGTTTTGGATCGATTTTGGATAAGAAATCAGAAAGATTAAAAGGTGATACCCTTGCGATAATTGAAGGAATAAACTCCTCCTGGAATCTTATTCAAAATGATTCGCTTCTAGAACTCAGTATGATTGATGGATTGGGGCAATGGGATTCAACAATTTACGAATACCGAAAAAGTAATGATCTTGCTTATTTACATGAAGATGAATCTAAGGGATGGCCTTTGACCTTGGACAGCAGCTTGACGCAGTTCTTCAATAAGGAGTTACTTTCAGGAAGTTATCTGAACATTCATAACAAAGATTCTGTTCAATTTAACGAAGATGGAAGGTTGATAGGAATTGAAAATTTTGAAAGCTATGAAGTAAGGAACTACTTCGGAACTTCACATAATTTTGAAGAAATGGATGTCGTCCGTTTTCAGAATAAAAAGAATTCAGTTTATTGGTCGTTTGAAATCAACGGCTCGCTCGTGACTTTGACAGAACTCAAAGGTGATTGGTATAAATGTGATTGCTATGTGAAAACGAAAAAACAAATCCTTTTAGAAAAAATAATTTTGGACTGATTGTGTTACTTTATTTCTAATATTGAATTTAGAAGTTAAACAACCCTCTTTTTTTGGAAAAAACAAATTCATCATATAAAGAAGATAAAGCACTAGTGCTGGCTGCTCAAAAAGACGCCCGTGCCTTTGCTGGATTGTATGAGAAATATTTTGAGAGAATATATTTGTTCATCTATAAGAGGGTTCAAGATGAGGCTGTAGCTGGAGATGTTTGCCAGGATGCCATGTTAAAGGCTATGCACAACATCCTAAAATATGAAGATAGAGGATTTCCGTTTTCAGCTTGGTTGTATAGAATAGCTTCAAATGAAGTGAATTTATACTTCAGAGCTCAAAAGAAAATGGTGACCGTTGAAGTAGAAGACAAGCACGTTCAGTCTGTGATGTTGGAGATTAAAATCGGTTCTGAGAATAGTGAGAGTGACCAAGATAAGTTGATGCGGGTTTTGAGTAATTTAAAGCCAGAGCACGTAGAAATTATAGAATTGAGATTTTTTATGCAGTATTCTTTCAAAGAAATTGCCGAATTTTATGAAATCACAGAAGCTAATGCGAAGATGAGACTCTATCGTATTTTAGATAAAATTAAAAAGACTTGGGAGACCAATTCATGAGAAAGTATAAAGTAAATAGAGAACAACCTGTTAAGCTTCCTTCAAAGGAGGCCATAGCGAAGTACAAAAACTTCTCTCGCTTAACTCATGAGTACGATAATGTAGTTAAGCGTCCGAAAGTACCTTTGTATAGAGACAAAAAGATGTTTGTTTTCGTCTTGATAGTTGCCTTGCTAGCTGTATTGATTGCTCGAGCAATGGCTGAGGAAGATAAGGATGATGGCAATAATCCGGATAAGATTCAACAGAACGATTAGAAATAATACGGATATAAAGTATTCATTCCAATAATTTTCATCTACACTTCGACAAGCTCAGTGTGACAATCTGAAGATTGATAAAAACCTACTAATCAAATCATCAAATAATCAAGCGGATCAAATCATCTTTCAAGCCATCAATTCTAAAATCTCCTTCTGCATAGTTTCACCCTTATCAGAATTGTACATTTTTTGAAGTTCAATTGAGATGTCACCGTATGGAATGTCATCAGCTCTCATTTTTAAGTAAACTTCTTGCAAATGAGCTGGTCTTGGCCCCCAATCATACAAGTCTTTTCCATTCTCGTCTTGCACAATCAGTTTCGGAATTGATCGACCACCATTGGTTAAGTGTTTATCCATCAATTCAAGATTTTCGTCTCTTAGTAGCCATTCAAAGGTGATGTTTGAATTTGATTCAGCCATCTTTTTAATGAACATGATTGCATGGGCTGCATCACCGCACCAAGACTCTGTAAGCAATGTCCATTTTTGAGGTACATCAATTTTTGACATAGCTATTTCCATTTCTGCTAAAAGCTTTCCTGTCTTGTTCCAGCGTTTCATTCTTTGGAGTGACATTTTGGTGTATCCTACCATAGCTTCACTCTGATTCTCTCCTGAGGATTTGCCTTGTTCTACTAAGTCTTTGACGTAATCTAAATATTCTGACATGCTGTTTTTATTTGAAACATTCTGACGCTCTTGAACTTCATTACTTACGAATTATACGTCATCTATTTTGCAAATATTTAGTGTAGAAGTATTTAAGAGTAGAAATTATTCAAATCCACCGAGTGATAGAACTAGCTTATCCAGTGAATTAATAACATTTGCTATTGAAGCTCTTACTTTAGATTTTTCTAAGTCAGTCGCATATCTTAAATGGTGAGCAATTGTAATTAATTTGAGAACTTCTCTGAGCTCCCCCATTACAATTAAAAGATCTTGTTTTTGTTCATCTACATTGCGCTTGACCGTGCCATGTGCAAGAAAGGAAGAAGCAGACAGTACTTTCTTTCTCAGGAGAGAAGCAAGCCGTTCGGGATCGTTTTTCGGGAAATGTTCAGTCGCTTGAAAAACTGCTTTTATTAGTTCTCTCGAATGATGTCTTGCATCAATCTTTGCTTGCAGTATTTCCTTGTTCATTTTCACCGCGACAAATATCACTTAAATCAATGAAAGCACAAAACGCCTTATTTTGGAAGTGTATACAAATGAGATTTTGTGTGTCTCAAAGACTTTCAAGAGAATAGAGTCCTCCTTATCTTTATAAAAATCAAAGTTTACACCTAGTCAGTGATTGAGGAGGGATACCTCATAAAGATTTTAAGCCAGTTGTCTAACACAGCTGGCTTTTTTAGTACACCTGAATTTGTTTTGAAACGGAGTCTCTCACTCCGTCTGCATTCCAAACAGCTAATGAAACATCATAGAATCCTGGAGTGTGATAAAGAGTTGAATCGTTCTCTTTATGAGAGGTCAATGAATTTCCGAAATACCATTTCCAACTAACAGCATTATATGATTGATCAAAGAATTTAACGTAGCAGGGTGTAGAGCAAAAGGCATTGTCAACAAAGAAATTGGCAATAGGTAAAGGTGCAGCCGGCTCTTTTTTACAAGAGGCAATTACAAATAATGATATGATCAGAATTACTTTCCGCACTATTAAAACTACGGAAATTACTTGATAATGTTCATTTCCTCTACTAAGTGAGGAGCTTGACCGTACTTATCAATGACCCATAGTACGTATCTGATATCCACTGAAATATTTCTGCATCTACGTCCATCAAATTGAAAGTCGGACATTGTACTTTCCCAGCTTCTGTCAAAGTTGATTCCAATAAGATTACCATCTGCATCTATAACTGGTGAACCAGAGTTTCCTCCTGTCGTGTGGTTTGAAGCCGTAAAACATACCCAAAGCTCGCCATCTTGAGCATAGTTTCCGAAATCCTTAGCAGCATATAATTCTTCAAATCGTGGCGTCAACTGAAAGTCAGGATTAGACTCGTCATGCTTTCTCATGATACCATCAATTGTCGTGAAGTGTGTGTACTTCATTCCATCATATGGTGCGGAACCTTCAATTTTACCGAACGATATTCTCATAGTAGAATTAGCATCTGCCCAAAAATTCTTCTCAGGGAACATTTCAAGCATACCGGCAACATAAGTTTGCATTAACTTATCTTCTTTAGCGGCAAATGATCTATAACCCTTATTCACCTTATTTGCGAATGCCATATAAATGCTGGCTGCATATTTAAGAGCAGGATCTTTCTTCAATTGCTTTGCAGCCTTCTTTGGAGATTTATCAAGTAATGCGGTCATCTTTTCAGGATCCATTATGATAGACTTTTCAAAAATGAGCTCACCATCTTTTTTCCAAGAATCTTTGATGCCAAGCGGAAGTAAATCATCAGAAACATAATCAATGTAAAGAGCTGTTAATTCGTTGAAAATGTTGTGGTCAACTTCTTCATTATAGTTTTTATAAAAGCTAGTAGATTTGTTCTTTAAGCGAGTCACTTCATCAGCAAGTTTCCCCTCTGCCTCAAGCTTCTCATAGTTGTTCGCTAGGTTGTAATATTCAAAAGCATATTTTAAAAACTCAGGTCCAACATAGAAGTATTCAATAAACATAGAACGTGCGAATTCGAATTTACCGCCTTCTTCTTGGAGTTTATTGAGGTCGCCGATAACATTATAGTATTTGGTTTTCCATTCAGTTCGCTCGGCCGCTTTCGCCATATACTCCTCTTCAAATTTTCTCTTTTTGTTTAAGGATCCAAGCTCTCTTAATCCTTTCAATTGTCCTATCCATTTTTTCCAAGCATTAGAAATTCTAGCTGCCTTTGAAGCATATTGAATTCTTGTTAAATCGTCAGCATTCATTGCTGGTTTAATAACATTCAAGCTATGATTTCTCATGTCAATTCTTGCTGGACGTTCTTTATTAATTATCCAAGCCAATTTGCCAGAAACGTAGTGCTGGTCTGTTGACCCAGGAAAACCGTAAATCATTGTGAAATCTCCTTCTTCTTTTGGAGCAACACTTACTGGAAGAGAATGAGCAGGTTTGAAAGGTTTGTTGGCCTTATCATATTTTGAAGATTCGTTTTCTCCATTTGCATAAATTCTAAAAACAGAAAAGTCACCTGTATGTCTTGGCCAAACCCAGTTGTCTGTATCTCCACCATATTTGCCAATAGCTGAAGGAGGCGCTCCAACTAATCTGATATCGTTGAAATCTTCTGTAATCAACATGAAATACTCGTTACCTAAACTAAATGGTTTGATTTTCGCTTTAATTGACTCAGAGATGGTTTCTGCGCCTTCTAATACTTCAATATTTTTGCTAATGATTTTGTTCTTCTCGATATCAGACATATCATCAGTAATTCCTGCGAAAACATCTTTAGTCACATCTCTAATTTCTTTAACAAATGTTACTCTCAACCAAGGGCAAGAAAGCTCTTCAACCTTTGATCCAGCCCAAAATCCGTTTTTTAAATAATCGTTCTCAAGGGATGAGTGCTTTTGAATTGCATCAAATCCACAATGGTGATTTGTAAGCAAAAGCCCTTCTTCAGAAACTATTTCAGCTGTACATCCTCCATTGAATTGAATCACGGCATCTTTAAGGGAAGACTGATTTGTAGAATAAACTTGCTCTGCAGTTAAGTTAAGCCCGTAAGTCTTCATGTCTGAATGAAACATATCAATCAGAGACGGAATCCACATTCCTTCTGTTGCGAAAGAGGAGAAGTTAAGGGATATCAGTACTATTAAAAGTGCTAAAACTTTTTTCATTTTGTTTGATTTAGGAGAAAGACAAATATAACATTGATATTTTAGAATTTGCTTGATGTCTCTTTATCCTTTTGAATAAAATTTCTTCCAAATGATTGCCGAAAGAAATGAGAGCATTATCTTTAGTTTCTTAAATTGAACAGATGGATTTTGAGAAGTATATCGCAAAAGCCAAAGCCTCTAATTTTGGACTTTGGAAATTGAATGTAGGATTGGGATATATGATTCCGTTTAACAAGCCTCATGGAATTAAGATTAAGTCTATTGAGGATGATAAGGTGACCACAATAATCCCTTATAAAAGGAGGAATTTTAATCACATTAAGGGAGTTCATGCTTGTGGTATGGCGACAGCTGCTGAATTTGCATCAGGCTTTTTGCTTTTGACTAAACTAGGGGCAAAGAACTATCGATTGATAATGGAATCGCTTGAAATGAAGTACGTTTATCAAGCTAAAACAGATATAATAGCTCATTTTGAATTAACAGATAGCTGGGTGGAAGAGAATGTGAAAACGCCCTTAGTGTCAAATGAATCAGTTCTGGTTAAATGTGAAATCAAGTTGTTTGATACAAATGACAAACATGTTGCTACTGGCTACACTAACTGGCAAATTAAGGATTGGAAAAAAGTGAAGACTAAACTTTAAAGCATATTGCTTTATGGATTTCGTCTTCAAATGAAAAGAATAAAAGAGCATGCAAGAATCATTAAGTTTCATATTTAATTTAGGAATCGTCTTTTCGATTTTCGGCTTTATTTGGGGAATTCTTCAGTTTGTTTTGAAACAACTATTGGGGAATGAAACGAAGTCAAGAGAAGTATCCACTTACATCTTAAGAATTGTAAAATACTTCTTACTTGTCTCAGTAACGGCAAATATCATGATGTTTGAATTGGAAGATGGAAATCTCATTTTAACAGATGTCAATGTCTTCTTCATGGTGCTAGGTTCGATCGTGATGGCTCTTTATCTATTAGGGAAGTTACAAAAGCGATCAATGATGGCTCAATTGTCAAACAACCCAATGTTTGAAAGACTAATTACTAAGATTGACCCTAAGATTGAACGTTATTTATTAGCTGGCTCTCTACTCTATTTCGTCTTCTGTTTGTGGAGTCCGCAAATGGTGATGAACGGTGTAGTGCTGTGGTTTAGAGAAGCGATAACTTCATTACAAAGCGCCTTTTTAATTGGTTGGATATTCTATATCGCAGCTTTAGTATTTTTGGTGAACATCATTATGAGATTCGTTAATTTGGTTCAAAATTTATTAGCAGGAAAATCCCCATTTGATGGGCCTTCAGTGAAAGGCATGAATTTTGGTCAGAAGGGCGGAAACCCATTTGGACAAAAAGAAGGAAATCCTTTTGGAGGAAGCCAAGAGCAACCTTTAGAGAATAAAGTTGATGATGAAGGGTTTACAGAATACGAAGATGTAACAGACGAAGAAGATTAATGCGAGTGTTAGCTCTCCTATTTTTAATTGGAATTTCTGGATTTGCGAAAGCAGATGTATGGGACAATCTGACTATAGAACAAGCTCACAAGGTTCAGTCTTTCTTAAAAAAACATCCTTATATTATTGACTACTGTGATTGCTGTGGTGGTGCGGAGCCTACCTATCTTCTGAAAGTCACATCTACTGAAATCGTAGAATGCACTTTGGATAAAAAGCAATTTTCTGTTCTTGTTAAAGGGAAGAGAATAACGAAATTTTCAGTGACAGATATCGGAATAGATGATTATCATACAGATTTCGTTGATAGTGAAGTTGAATATACGATCTACATGAACTACACGTTTGGCTTTGATTCCCATATGAAATGGGCGGTCCCGCTGCACAAACTATTAGATTATCCGAATGATGGACCTATTTGTTTTGGCGCAACTAATTATCCAGACCATAAATTAGATGGTGTGAAAATAACTGATGCCGATTACATTAAATGGTATGCGCATCATGTTGCGAAATGAAAATCCTAAAAGAAATATCTATACTAGCTGCGATAATTATTTTCTTAAGTTCTTGTGGAGGATTTAACCAAGGTTTTGGAAAGCAGAAGTTTCTCAAAGGAAATTTGAAACAAACGTTTGGGGAAACGGAATTAGAAGAATATGAAGTAAGAAGTGACATTCTCTCTTTTGAAGATACCGAAAATGGAGATTCGAAATTAACAAACGAGAGCCTCTTCTCAGAAGATACCCAGTCGAATTTTGAAGAGCTTAGCTCAAAAAATGATCAATCCAAACATTCTGATTTTGAACGAGAGGAAATAACTCAATTAATTGAGAAGACTGCTGTTGTTCAAAATTTCTCTAAAGATTCGAGCTCTGAAGAAAAGCACTACACAGACTGGGATTGGTTGGCTCCAGTATTTCTGATTTTAGGATTTATCATAATGATATCGGGTTTTGCCTTTTTTATAATGGCAGCCTATTTCCAATGGTGGTTCATCTTTATTGGGTTAGGTGCGCTTCTTGTTGGTTTTTTTGTTTCGGCTCTATTTGTTGCCATTAAAGGAGGTGGTTTAGCCTGGACAGCTCCAGCAATAATGGTAATCATTGCTGGTGTTTCAGGAGGGGTTTCATTAGCTATCTGGGGTGTGATTGAGCTCATTATTTGGATTATGGGGTGATTTAGAAACCATGATTTAGTCAAGTCCTCCTGTCATTCGAAAGGATGATTTTTCGAACTTTATTCCAAACTTTCTAGGTTATCTCTGTTATTCTAATTTAATTTGATCCAATCAAAATTTAAATCTGAATGACATACCTTAAAAAATTGGGAGCAACAATATCCATTGTTTTGATTTCCTTCTTATCACTAGCGACACATAGTGGTGAACATATCGCCATTTCTGATAAAAACAATCTTATCATAATCGGAGGCGAATCAACAAGAGCTATTTATGTGCTTGACAAAACAACTTATGAACTCAAAAAGAGAATTTGGTTTGACACTAAAATAAGCAGTATTAATAGAGCAGGGAATGTTTGGTTTTCAAATGATGAGAGCTCATTTTGGGTGCACAATAACGGAAAGCTAATTCAATACGGCGTAAGCGATTTCACTCAAAAAGTGATTTTTGACGTAAGTGATAATGTAGTCATATCTCCAGACCGCACATTAATATTGAGTCTAAAGAGTTATAAGAGTGAAGTGAAAGTAATTGACTCAAACACTGGTGAACTCAAATATGAATATAACCTTCCTTCTTCCAGTGAGGATGGTGTAGAAAGAGTGGGGGTTTTTGATGATAATTCTGAAATTTTGATCGTCCACGCAGAAGTGAAAGATGAAACTGAAGAAAAGACAGAAGAAGGCTCCTCGTTCTTTGGTATTGAAAAAAAATATGAAGGAAAGCCGGATAGCTTAATTCTACGTGTATTGCATAAAACTGATCAAAAGAAAAGGTTGTTTTCAAGATTTAAAATCGAAACCGGAGAGCTAATTAAAGAGCAATACTCATGGTATTCTGATGAGTTGAATGATATGGAGGTTACTGCCTATAATGGAGAGTATTATATTTTATCTGAAAAAGGCTGTGCTACTGTTTCTAAAGATTTTAAGTTGAAACTATTTAATGTAAATCCTCTTCAAGGGAATTCATTTCATATTGATAGGGAAAAAGGCCTTATTGTAAATTCGAATTATAACGGTCTTCAAATCTATAATTTAGCTACTCACAAGACTATCACACAAACTTTTTCAGGGCATTCTAATACAATTTGCAGTGGGAGTGCATCTGACGGCGAGTTGACCTTCTCTTTTCTCACAGATTATTATATGACGGTTCATAAGTTGAACGGCACCAAAGTGAAAATTATTCCAATTTTTTAATCAATATTATTATGAAAAAATTAATCGCATTAGCAAGTGTATTTTGTCTCCTAGCTTTTTCTGTAAGTGCTCATTCTGAATTTGATGTAGCTCCTGATGGCAAAACAGCAAGTCTTTTAGGTAAATATAATCGAGTATTATATTTCATAGACATAGAGAAGTCAGAAGTCCAAAAACGGATAAAGCTTGAAGTTCAGTCTATGGGAAGTTCAGAAGCAATTGTGGCATATTCTCAAGATGGCTCTAAGCTTTGGTGTAGTTTGTATAATGAATTGTTTTGTTACGAGACTGTAGGTTGGACAGAAGTTTTTCATTTAGAGAAGGCATACAATGTTGTCGTTTCTGAAGACAAAACGAAAATAATGTATAGATACAATACAGAGGATTCTTTTGAAGTAAAGGACATGAGTTCGCTAGCAGAGTATTCAAAAATTGAAGTGAAAGAATCTCGTAAAGTTTCAATGATGAGTATTTCTTCAATTGATAATTCAGTTCTTCTAGTTTACCGAAGTGAAAAAGATGATTCGGAACCTTCTTCAATTTCAAAAGATGAGCTAAAGGCTTTAGTGGGTGCAAAGAAGGCTACTGCTTATCAAAAAAATGATGGGGAAAAGGCGAGAATCGTCAAACTGAATTTGTCGACAGGTGCAATTCTTTTTGACGAATACTCTTGGTTTAGCGACAATGGAAGAGGTGGGCTTTTTTCAAATGAAGGAAACTACTATATGCTCGGATATAAGGGGTCTTTCGTTTTTGATACAAAAAATAAGTTGACTGTTTTGGAGCTTGAATCACAAGTGAGTATGAATTACAAAAAACCGTTTTCAGATATGGTTGTTATTGGATTTTATAACCTCAAAGGATTCTACAATATTCCAAAAGAAAAATTTACAGAATTAAAATACGACCGAGACCTTGAAGAAAATCAGGCGATTTATATGAAGGACAGAATCTATAGTTTTAATAATTTTGAGTTCAATATCTTTGATGCGAAAGGTGTGAAAACAAGTTCAATGAAAGTACTTTAAAAGATCATTTGCTATAATTGTACCTAAACTAAACTCTATGAAAAAGATATTTTTAATGTTGCCAATGTTTATTGTTCTTGCCTCTTGTGGCGGTGCTGCGTCAGATTCTGATGGAATTGATCAAGTTAATGAAGAGAAAGCCAAGAATAAAAATTTCATCCTAATACAAAATATAGTAAAAGATGAAAGTGGTCAAAGACAATATATCGAGATCAAAAAAATAGAAGGTGATGCATGTAATGAGTATTGGGCACCTGAGCATGAATGGGCAGAGCTAATCATAAGCCTAAAAAATGATGTTTCGTTTGAAGTGGATGAGTTGCTAAATTGCCTTGAAGACCAGAAGTTCAACAGGGATACTTTCAGTGATGACGAAGAAGTTTTCAAAACTTGTATTGAAGGTAAATCTGATCAGGAATTTAAAGTGAGTCAAAGCTCTAGTTTAACTGTGGCAAGCGGAAAAGTTACCTTTGGATATGACCTCTACTAATATTATTGATAATTTAATCTATGGATTCTAGCTATGTATAGCATCCATAGATTATGTTAAGCATTCCAGAACCGTGTTCAGAAGATTTCACTGCTATGACTCCCACAGAGCGTGGAGCTTTTTGTGGCAAGTGTCAAATTGATACCATTGATTTTAGAGGTATGTCTAATTCTAAAATCAAAGAAACGCTTACTCAATCTCAAAACGAACATTTATGCGGTCAATTTTATGGTGACCAATTAGTAGATTATAACCTGAGTTCTTTCTCGCCGGTATATCGCGAGCGAAAATTTCTGAATGTTTTTCTAATAGGGATTTTGACAACTCTGATTACCTCATGTGGTCATGTGGATCCTAGAAATGCAGCTGAGGTTGATAAAAAGACCAATTCTTATTTACTTGTTGAACGTAAATTCCTAGCCAATAAGCCTAGGAAAATGTTTGCTGATGTTGGGTTGGTTCAAGTTCCAGAAATCGAATTGTTTGAAGAGGAATGGGATGAAGAGAAGGAATTTGTTTGTTCTCAAAAAGAGCCCATTGAAATCATTGGCAAAGAAATCGTCATCATGGCCGAATACAGACAACAGCTAGGCGGAGAGATCCGGACTTCCTATGGAGGTGTTCCTCTTTTAACTCGAGAAGAGGTGAATGGTAATCAAGGCTTCTTCAAGCGCCTATTTAATAAAAGAAAGAGTAAGAAAAACGAAAAGGACTAAACAATCACTTTTCCGTAAAGATCATAATGATCGGCAGATTCAATTTTAACGTTTGCAAAGTCTCCGATTCTGATATGATTCTCTTCAGTAATCTTAACTAATACTTCGTTGTCAACTTCGGGAGAATCAAATTCTGTTCTACCAATAAAGTAATCACCTTCTGCCTTATCAAAAAGAGTTTTGAAAGTTTTGCCAACCTTCTCTTGATTCAAGTCATATGAGATTCCAGCTTGTAATTCCATGATGATATCTGCGCGTTCTTGTTTCAATTCAGCGGGAACATTATCATCCAAGGCGTGGGCAGTTGTATTTTCTTCGTGAGAGTATGTAAAGATACCGAGACGTTCAAAACGACTTCTCTCCACCCAATCATACATTTCTTGAAAATCTTTTTCTGTCTCACCAGGAAATCCTGCAATTAGAGTTGTTCTCAAAGCGATACCCGGTACCTTAGCTCTGATATCTTGAATAAGCTTTTCTGTCTTTTCTCTTGTGATTCCACGTTTCATTGCTTTCAACATATCTGTTGATCCATGCTGTAAAGGCATGTCCAAATAGTTGGCAACATTATCACGCTCTTTCATCACATCCAAAACGTCCATTGGGAATCCTGAAGGGAAGGCATAATGCAACCTTATCCAGTCAATTCCTTCAACATCAGCCATCTTGTCTATAAGTTCTGCAAGATTTCTTTTCTTATAGATGTCTAAGCCATAATAAGTCAAATCTTGAGCAATCATCATCAATTCTTTTACTCCTTTACTCGCTAATGATTTAGCGCTGTCAACTAATTGCTCAATAGGAGTAGAAACGTGCTTACCTCTCATTAAAGGAATCGCGCAAAAAGAACATGGTCTATCACATCCTTCAGCAATCTTGAAATAAGCGAAATGAGATGGAGTCGTTAATAAACGTTCTCCAATTAATTCTTTCTTATAATCAGCCTTCAATGTTTTTAAAAGCCTTGGAAGATCTCTTGTACCAAAATAGCCATCAATGTTAGGGATCTCTACTTTCAACTCCTCCTTGTATCTTTCAGATAGACAACCTGTGACATAAACCTTGTCAACAAGCCCTTCTTTCTTGGCATCTGAATATCTAATGATAGTGTCAATAGATTCTTGTTTGGCGTTATCTATGAATCCGCAAGTATTGATGATTACTATCTCAGAATCATCTTGCTGAGCTTCATGTTCAACTTCAAACTTGTTACCCTTGAGTTGCGCCATCATTATTTCTGAATCAAAGATGTTCTTTGAACAGCCTAAAGTGACAACGTTAACTTTGTTTTTCTTAAGCGTTTTGGTTTTCATCTAGCTAAATAATGAATCGACAAATTCTGTCTTATTAAATACTTGTAAATCGTCAACACCTTCACCAACACCAATGTATTTAACGGGAATTTTCATTTGATCAGATATACC
>JBLFXO010000064.1:0-13527 GCA_047609865.1 Arenicella sp. | reverse complement strand
GCGAGTTCAACTTGAAATCTACCATTAAAACCATCATCACTATAATTTAGACCAACGCCATAATACTGCTCGATATCAAAATATAAAGTATCCCCATTTATTGCATCTGGGCTTATTGTTATATTCTCATTTTTGTTTGTATTAGTTGCTTTTGTTCTAGTTTGTCTGAATGATGTATTTACATGTGTATAATTAGGGGGAATAATCATCCAAGCCTCTTTAAGACTCCCCCAATCTCTATATTCATATGGAAACAAATTACCTCCAGCATAATTTGACCCTCCGTCACCAATTGCCATTCCAAAATTTTGATTGGCAACTTTTGAGCAAGAATTAACAGTAAAATTGTTCGCACTATTGTTTCTCCAACTGTATCCAATTAATGTTGATCTACCATGTTTGTAATCACAATAATCTTTTTCACTACTTGTTGGATTAGCAAAATGACTAAGGTAAAATTCATTAATGTAAGTTGTCTCTCTTAACAAGCCTGAAACCGAAGACACTACCTTATAAGGCATGTTTATAGTAATGGAGTCATCTTGCTCGTATAAATAAATACTAATTGCCGGATTATAGGTTGTTAAATTCTGAATTGACAAATCATAATAAAACTCTGCCGAATTCCCACTTGATGAAGCACTAACTGTAAGCCCGCTTACATTATAAGTTGTAGCTGTGCTAGCATCATAAATTTCAATATTAGCTGTCAAACTTTGTAGAACCGAACCATAATCAATATCTGATGAGAAGGCGGCGTATTGCCAGGAATCAGAAGTTGATCCGACAACAGCGACTGCAATGGCTTCAATCGTGTCACCCACCATAGCTCTGTTTAGCTTTATTAAATTCGGATCAGCAGTGCCCGAATTATCTGCAACTCCATCTAAGTTTGTGTCGGGGTTTCCCAATGAAGTTCGATTTACGTCAAAACTTAAAACACTGAGTGCGTCACAAGGATCCACAGGACAGTTTAGGAATGTACTTACTGTTAAGTCACATTCTAATGGAATTTCACACGCACTGCAAGTTGTATCCGGAACGTAAACTACATTCAGGCTAATATCTTTCCATGCACTTAAGCCACAATCACCGGACAACGCTAAAACGAGTTCACTTTTAGGAACTGTAAAAGGAGCTGGGGATAAAAACTTAGCTACAACTTGATTAGAACCCGTATTGTAGTCCGAGTAAAATGCCGACCATTCAGTGGAGTTTGAATAAAACTCAAGATCCTCATAAACCAATCCTTCATCTAGGTCAAATGTCATTTTATAATGAGCTCCGTCCCCTTGAGGTAAATCATTATCGTATGATGAAACAATGAAAAAGAAATCAGCGGCCAGACCATCATAAATTTCTACCGGAGTTTCTGTGAAAAAGGATAATTCTTGGCTATTAACACCTTGGCCATTTATTGATTTTGAATAAGAGGTTATTGAACACACATCAGTATAATCAGCTTCTGCGCGCCATCCCTTTAATTTATCATTCTCACAAGTTTGAATACAACAAGAATACATATCCCAAGTAAGGAATAAAGAATCCCCCGGCAATAAATCTGGCAGATTGACGATCATTTGCCCTATTGGGTTTGAGCCCAAACAAGCCAAATCTCCACTATTAGAAGTTTCTACGGCAGTGTAATCGCCATATGAAGAATAAGCTGCGGATTCTGTTGTTTTTAATGAAAATGAATTTGGATCGAACCTAGAAAAGATAGTTTGATCATAAGATGACCCGCTTGATTTAAACAAATCTAGCACCACTTCATCAGCTAATCCTGACCCCGTATTTACTATTATTAATTCTTGTACTGAAGCTACTCCTGTATCAAAACAACTATTAAGATCTTCTGAGGCGATTAATTTTAAACTAGGGCTTTGAAAATCTAATGTTACGTGTGCATATGAAGACACAGTAGAGATTTGTGAATCACACCCCCAATGTGCTTTAATTGTTGATGAAATTGTTTGATCCGAACAAGAAGTCCCGCCAACCGTTTCAACTATTTGAATCGTTTCATACTGATCAAAGAAATTATCCCCATTTCCAAAAGCGGCGAAATCAGAACCTGATAAAACTATTGTGTCATCCAAGATTGTTCCAATATCGATTGAAAACAGACTTAGACTGGCATCATTAAATAGATCGGAGATTTTAATTTCATCTGTTTTACCATTGCCTCCATTTATTATTTGAATAGTTCTCTCCGTCGTTGTCCCACTCAGTATGGCTTGAGATGTAGGAGACACAGATAGAATTGAGAATACAGGGTATAAAATATTATAGGCAGGACCTTGATTGAGAGTTGTATCCTCATCACTTAAAAGCGTTACATTATTTCTAAAAACGTTCCCAGCATTTTGAAATGCAATTGCATCCATTGAGACTGTGTAGCTAAATTCAAACACTAAGCTATCTCCATGTGGCAGATTGGCCGCACTAAACAAAAGTGCATCATCTTGAGTCACGTCACTTTCTTGAACTGAATATGATGTCGATTCATTAACACTAGAGGAGACATAATTCACGCCTGTTGGAAGAGATACTAAGATCTTTACCTGGCTTAATTCCTGTCCAAGTAAATTTTCAATTTTAATTTCTGAAGTGGCCGTTTGATTACAAACTTCAACTTCTACCTCAGCGGCAACAGTTGACGAGATTTCAACAATCTGCGATAATGCCGGAAAGGAAAAAAGCAGAACAATAACTAAGTAAATAACTCTCATAATGTAATATTTTCACAATACAACATCAGAATCATACCAAACAAAAAAAGCCTTGAACAACAAGGCTTTAAGTTTATTTTATTCTAAAAAAATTCCCAAAACGGGACAAGTATTCTCAATTTGAAACTACTTCTTTTTGAATGCGTTAATTGCGTTTTTTGTGAAATCAGAAAGAACTAATTCACCTGATATTGCTGCTCTTACTTTTAATAAGTTGTCCCAAGTCTCGGTACCTTCCCAAAATACTTTCTTCAATCTTCTCATTGAATCAGGATTTGAACCTGCTAGCTTTGAAGCCAATACATGAATTCCCGCATCCATTTCTTCTACCGTCTCAAAAACATCCATATACAAGCCTTTTTCTCTTGCCCATTCAGCTGTCTGAAATTCAGTTGCATTAATGGTCATTTGTGAAAAAGCAGATAATCCAACTTTTCTTTGAACTGCAGGTCCTACAACGTATGGTCCAATTCCAACAGCTAATTCTGAAAGTTTAACTGACGCGAATTTAGTTGCGAAACAATAGTCAACAGCAGATGCTATTCCAACTCCTCCTCCAACTGATTTCCCTTGCACTCTTCCAATAATCAATTTTGGACATTTTCTAATGGCATTAATCACGTTTGCAAATCCAGAAAAGAATTCTAAACCAGTTTTCTCATTATTGATTGCGATCAATTCATCAAATGATGCTCCACCACAAAATGCTCTTTCACCAGCTGATTTTAGGATGATGACTTTAACGTCATTTTGTGCTCCAATATCCGTAATTGTTTTTCTAAGTTTCTCTAATATTTTCCCTGGCAATGAATTACTCAATGGATGTCCAAACTCAATTGTTGCGACTCCATTTTCAGAGATTTCAAAATTTACATGTCCTTGATTTACTGCGCTCATATCGTATTTCGTTTTTCGTGCGCATTGGCTAGCCAATGCTTTTCGTGTTTCGTTTCCAGTTTCGAAAAACGAAACACGAGAAACGAAAAACCAATTTTATTTTGTCTGATCTATCTTCTTAACCATTGTCAAAATCGTAGCAACACCAATTGTATCACCTGTTTCGTCATACATGTCTACCAAGAACTTTACAATTCCTTTGGCTACATCTTCATCATTCTTTTTCTCTTGGTCGATTTTTTCCTTAACTGTAAACCTCACAGCCATTGTCGTTCCGATATAAACTGGTTTAGTGAATCTGCACTCATCAATTCCGTAGTTTAAGAGAACTGGTCCTTTTTTAGGATCTACAAATAATCCTGCTGCTTTAGCTAAAACAAAATATCCGTGAGCAACTCTCTTCTCGAACATGGTGCCCTCCAAAGATGTGTCATCAACATGCGCGTAGAAATTATCTCCGGATACGTTTGCAAAGTTTACAATGTCGGTTTCAGTAACTGTGTGTTTATGAGTAAATACAGTATCTCCAACCTTCAACTCCTCAAAGTGTTGTCTGAATACATGAGGATTCGCCTCTGGTGTATCTGCTCCGTATTGAAACTGTTTTGTAATTGCTGTAATTGTTTGAGGATGTCCTTGAATTGCTGTTCTTTGAAGGTAATGCTTAACACCTCTTATTCCACCCATTTCTTCACCGCCACCAGCTCTACCTGGTCCACCATGCGTTAACATTGGCATTGGAGAGCCGTGTCCTGTAGATTCGGCAGCACATCTTTCATTCAGTATGTGAATACGTCCGTGCATTGAAGCAGCTTCAACCGTATATTCAGTTGCGATATCCATATCTGAAGTGATTATTGAGGATACCAGGGATCCTTTTCCTAATCTTGCAATTGCAACAGCATCTGCAAGGTCTTTGTAGGGCATTAATGTTGTAACCGGGCCAAAGCACTCAATATTATGCGCTCCTAAGTTTTTATGCGGATCATCATTTCTAAAAACAATAGGCGCCATGAATGCTCCTTTGTCTTTATCTGCACCAATCACATCAAAATCATCTAGGTCTCCAATAACGATATTCTGTTCTTTTTGAAGTAGCTCAACGTTAGCTCTAACTCTTTCAACTTGCAATCTATTAATCAATGACCCCATTCTCACAGACTTATCTGCGGGATCACCAATTGTGTTTTTTGCCAAACGAGCAGCTAATGCATTCTGTACATCATCCATCAATTCTTCAGGAACAATTACTCTTCTTATTGAAGTACATTTTTGACCCGCTTTAGATGTTATTTCATTCTGAACTTCTTTAATGAAGATGTCAAAATCTTTTGTACCAGGAACAGCATCTTTCCCCAAGACAGCAGCGTTCAATGAGTCACATTCTAAATTGAATGCCACATTATCGTTTTGGATATTATCTAGACTTCCGATAACTGAACCAGTTAAAGCAGAACCTGTGAATGTAACCGTATCTTCTGCTCCAGCAAAATCTACCACTCCTCTTCCTAAACCAACCACTAATTGTAGCGCGCCTTCAGGAAGGATTTTAGATTCAATAATATCTCTGACCATTACCTCAGTCAAATAGCAAGTATGTTCTGATGGTTTAACCACAGCTGGAACACCAGCCAATAAGTTAACCGCAATTTTTTCAAGCATTCCCCAAATCGGGAAGTTAAAGGCATTGATATGAATTGCAACACCTTGTTTAGGAACCATGATATGATGACCAATGAAGGAACCTCCTTTAGAAAGAGGAACTGCACTGCCCTCAACATGATAAGGTAAATCTGGTAATTGTCTTCTGAGAGATGCGTTTGCGAATAAGTTCCCAATACCACCTTCAATATCAATCCAAGAATCTACTCTTGTTGCTCCTGTCCATGCAGAAACTCCGTAATATTTTCTTTTGTTGGATTGTAAAAAAAGAGCCAATTCTTTCAGCATTAAACCTCTTTGAGTAAAAGTCATTTTTCTCAAAGTTCGTCCGCCCTTCTCTTTGGCGAAATCCATCATCCCTGAGTAATCAAGGCCAACTGATGAACATGTTCCGAATTGTTCTCCTGTAATTGCGTTAAATAGTTCTGTCTCTACACCTTCTCCACTGATCCATTCCCCTTTGACATAATTCTGATAATTTGTCATATTATAATTGAAATTTTGTCCCGATAGCTCTAGGGATAAAATTAGTAATTAAATCAGAACGAAACAGATGATTCTCCTGATTTAATTCGGGCACATGACATGACCATGGTGTTTAACTTTAACGTCTTCAAAAACACCGTCAAAATCGGCATCTCCTTTTGCAGTGAATTCAATAACCCAAACAAAAACACCATCACAAAAATCCTGACCCCAAGGTTTCCAATAAAAATCAGGGTCATTAGTTTCATGGATTATCTCGCCCCATCTATTAAAAATGGTTTCCTTATAATTATCCATTTCACAATTGGCAAAAGCATGAAAGCCATCTTCTGTACTCATATCACAATCCCATCCAATCACGTGAGGCACATAAACTAAGCAAGTATCTGCTTGAGCTATTGAACTCAAAGAACCAAAAAATAGTGCGAACAAAAAGAAGATCTTCATCCTTTTTAAGACGACCCAACTGACCCTTAGTTGTCTTTAGAGCTTCGAGAATTTCAATGTCTTGATTCCAAATTCAGTATTAACATTCAAGAAGTAAAACCCTGACTCTAAATCATAAAGGTCTATTTGATAGAAATCAGATTCAACAGTTTCTACTTTCAAGATCTTACCTGACATATCCATTAATTGAATGTTGATAATCCAATCAGTAGACTCTAAACTAATTTGATTTTCAGCTGGGTTTGGAAAAAGTTTGAGTTCGACATCCGTCAATTCCTCAACACTAACATCATCAGAAACGATAGCCACAAAAGCCTGCTCTTCTCCAGCCGCCAAAAGATGATTGAATTCCCTCACCTTAACATCAAATGTACCTGGCGTAATAAATTGGAGTTCAACAGTGGCTTCATCATTATTCGTCACTTCAAAAATATCTGAAGTATTAAAATCCCAAATATATTGCGAGCCAGTGGAGTCTGACACTTCAAAAGTATAATCCTCATTCAATCCTAAATAAACAGTATCCGGACTAATTTTGATTGTGTTTGGCTTGATTAAATCAAAGATAAAATCTCTTGTAAAAGGCAATAATGTATCTCCCCAAAAACTATTTGGTACGGGGCTCCATGTTCCATTATTTGAACCATCCATCATATGAATGTCCATACTGTTTATATAAATCTCATAATCAACGCCAACTGCATCAGCTTGATTTTTAATTGGTAAAGAACCATATGTTGTTGGCAAGGTCGGCAAACCAAAAGGAAAACCGACATTATAAGGTACGGTCGGATCTTCTGTTCCGTGCATCATAAATATAGGTTCATCACCAGCCTGCATGAAAGTCGTATCGATTGTCGCTCCCCAGAAATCAAGCACTGCCCTTATTTCAGAAGTATGATTATAGGTATTTCCAGCGCAATCAGCACATCCAAGATCATTCACTGTTCCTCCGCCATAAGTACTCAATGGCCTTTCTGATTCTTCATCCAAATAAGCAACATGATAGGCTACAAATCCACCAGCGGACATCCCCCCGAAAAAGATATTATTGGTATCAATATCATATAAACTTTGGTATTCTTTAAAATATCTGACAGCTGCCTTACCATCTTGCACTGATCTATAAACTGCTCTTTCAGCACTTTCATCATCCAGAGGATCAAATCCTTTTCGGTAATCTATAGTAGCCGTCACAAATCCTTTACGCGCAAAGGTGTCACAGATCGCTTGCATATTATCAACATCTTTAGATCCATTTATGAAACCACCCGCATGAGCGAAAATTATCAATGGTCTTTTTTGATTAAGATCTCCATTTGGTTCGAAAACGTCCAAAAATAAATCTACATCCCAATAAGGCCAAATCCATTGTGGTGCCGTACCATATTGAACGTCAACTGTTGAAAGAGTTGTAAAAATTGATTCTTTATATCTATTAGTATCTAAACTTTGGGCAAAAGCAGTAAAGCCTCCTATTAGAAGACATAAAGTTAAGAGTTTTCGCATGACTCAATTTACGAAGGAATCTTTAGATATTGAAGTAGAATTCGACCAACAAGGTAAATTGTGGGTCAAGTAAAAAAAGAAGTATTGTAAATAAAAACTAAACCTCTGAAAGAATGCGACTTAACACTTCCTGTAAAGTTTGCCCATTTGACACAATCATTTGAGGAATAAGACTTTCTTGAGTCATACCAGGATTAGTATTGACCTCAATTAAATAAGGAACTCCATCATTCGAAACGATATAATCAATTCTTGCAAGTGCCGCTAGGTCTAACCTGCGATAAACATCTTTAGATAAATCTTGAATTCTTTTTTTCAATTCTTCAGAGATGTCCGCCGGCGTAATTTCTTGAGACTTGCCTTCATATTTTGCTTCGTAATCAAAGTATTCATTTTCGCTAATGATTTCTGTCACAGGTAAGGCATGCACACCGTCTTTATCTGCGTACAATCCACAAGTGAGCTCACGCCCAACAAGATTAGATTCTATCACCACTTCATCTCCTTCAGAAAATGCTTTGGCTATAGCCTCAGGCATTTCCATCAATGTTTTAACCTTGGTGATTCCAAAACTTGATCCACCGTCATTTGGTTTCACAAAACAAGGAAATCCTAATTCATCAGCAATTTCAATTGGGTTTGGAGTTTCTCCCCTTCTAATTAAGATTGCCTTTGCAGTGTCCACACCAAAAGCTCTTAAGAAACTATTACAAGCCCATTTATTGAAAGTTAAAGATGATGCAAAGTGACTTGAATTGAGATAAGGTAAATCAATCATGTCGAAATAAGCCTGAAGCTTCCCATCTTCTCCAGGTGTTCCGTGAATAGTAATTAAGGCAACATCAAATGCCACTAAATTATCGTTGATGACAAATGTGAATTTGTTTTTATCAATAGGAAAAACGCCACCCTTAGAATGAACGTGCCATGACTTTTTGCTGATTTCAACCATATAAGGTTCAAATTTCTCGTTGTCAATAGATTCGAACAGCATGCCTGCACTCTTCTGCGAAATTTTGAACTCTGAGGAATATCCTCCATATATTATTGCAATCTTCTTCTTCATTTCAATACCTTAAAAGAACGACATGAATTCGTCATTTGACATTTTGTAGGTATAATCTACCGCCCACTTCTTTTTGAAAACTATTATTCCGGCCTTAATATCACCGGCAATATTAAAATCAATTCCAGATCCGCTTATCAAATTCCAAATGGAGGCAAACGTACTTTTAACAAAGTTACTTTGATCACCCACTAACATGAATGGATAAGCAGCCTCTGATTTCTTTTTGATTTTGATTTTTTCTTCAATTCTCACCCAACCGCAATCTTTATCTGCAATTTTCAGAAAGAGCGCACTGGGCTTTATAACCACTGTAATCTTATTTGGATTTTCAATGATATAATCAAATCCTATAAAAATTTTGTCATTCTTCTTTTCAACCGTGAAGTTTTCCATTCCCTTGAAAATTAGATCTTCAAAAGAGAAAGAATTGAATCCGATAAATAAACAGATGATAAGAGCTATTCTCTTCATTACGAATTAGATTTAAGTTCAGCGTAGTTCTTGTAGAATAAAGGAATTGTTTCAATTCCTTTATAGAAGTTGAATAAGCCAAAATGTTCATTTGGTGAATGAATGGCATCCGAATCTAAACCGAATCCAAAGAGAACCGTTTTGATTTGTAATACTCTTTCAAACATTGCTACAATAGGTATTGAACCACCAGACCTTAATGGAATTGGAGTTTTACCAAATGTTGTTTCCATGGCCATACTTGCCGCTTTGTATTCTATTGAATCAACTGGGGTCACCGCTGGTTCACCTCCGTGATGAGGGGTAACCTTAATAGTAATTCCTTTTGGTGCGAGAGATTTAAAATAGGTAGTAAACAATTCAGTTATTCTATTGTAATCTTGGTTAGGCACCAATCTCATTGAGATTTTAGCGAAGGCTTTTGAAGCAATAACTGTCTTAGCTCCTTCTCCTATATAACCTCCCCAAATTCCGTTCACGTCTAAAGTTGGTCGTACCGTTGCTCTTTCTAAAGTTGTATATCCCTTTTCACCGTCAACATCCTTAATCCCTAAAGCTTCACAATATGCCTTTTCTGAAAAAGGAGCGTTAGCCATCAATTCTTTTTCTTCAGAGCTAATAGCTTCTACGTTGTCATAAAAGCCAGGAATGCTTATGTGATTGTTTTCATCAGTCAATTGATTGATCATTTCGGCCAATGCGTTAATAGGGTTGACAACTGCTCCTCCATAAAGTCCACTATGCAGATCTCTATTAGGTCCAGTCACCTCAACTTCAACATAACTTAAGCCTCTTAGGCCAGTAGTTATTGTAGGAATATCGTTCGCCATGATCCCTGTATCGGAAACGAGAATAACATCTGCACTGAATTTTTCAGCATTAGCTACCATCACATCTTCTAAGTTTTCAGACCCAACTTCCTCTTCACCTTCAATCAAGAACTTCACATTACAAGGAAGCTCATTTGATTTGAACATTGCTTCAAATGCTTTCACTTGCATAAACATTTGTCCTTTATCATCACAAGCCCCTCTAGCGAAAATAGCTCCTTCAGGATGGATCGAAGTTTTTTTGATAACTGGTTCAAAAGGACCCGACTCCCATAATTCGATTGGATCTGGAGGCTGAACGTCATAATGACCATATACTAATACTGTAGGTAATGAAGGATCAATTATTTTATCTCCGTAAACGATTGGATGTCCTGCCGTAGGAATTAACTCTATGTTATCTGCTCCTGAAGATTTTAAGTTGTCCATTAAGGCATTTGCCATATTTAACACTTCTCCTGCATAAGCAGAGTCGGCACTAATGCTAGGGATTTTCAAAAGCTCAAGGAGTTCATTTAAAAATCTCTCTTTGTTTGAATCGATATATTGGTTTGTCATTTTTGAGATGGTCTTTTTGTAAAAATACTAATTGTTTCAGAGTCTCTGAATAAACCTAGTAAAAAAAAAGAAGTACTTTGTGCAACCTTTTTGAGGTGAACCCTGTCTTACTGGCAGTGATACTAAAAAATACTCGAAAAAATGAAGAAAAATAGTCTAATCCTAAGTATGATTTTCCTCTTTACAGGAATCGTATCTCATGGACAAATAATCGTAGACAATGCGACAAACACACCAGAAGAACTCGTACAAAATGTATTAGTTGGAACAGGGGTGACCGTTTCAAACATTCAATTTAATGCTTCAGTACCTTTCGCTCAAGCTGTTCAGACACAAGTTGGTTATTTTGATGCTAACGGAACTACCTTTCCTTTATTAGAAGGTTTGGTTTTAGCTTCAGGTGATGCTCAAGTTTGTATTGGACCAAATAATTCAGGTTCGGCAACAAACAATAACGGTGTTGCTCCTGATCCTAATGATTTGGATTTAGCTCAAATAGGAAACCCCTTCACTATGAACAATGAGGCTATTCTTGAGTTTGACTTCGTACCAACTGGAGATTCAGTTCTATTTAACTACATTTTCGCTTCAGAAGAGTATCATGAGTATTCAACTTCATCTTTTAATGATGGTTTTGGATTTATCATTTCTGGACCTGGATTCGCGGGAACTTTCCAAAATGGTGGAGAAAACATTGCAATTGTGCCAGGTACTGTCAACTTACCGGTAACAATGAATAACTTAAATAACGGTTCTTCTAATTCGGGACCTTGTACAAACTGTGCATACTTAGTAGATAACCCAACTGGTTCTCCTGATTTACAGTTTGATGCTCACACAGTAATTTTACAAGCTGCTGCTGAGGTGGTATGTGGAGAGACTTACCATATTAAATTAGTTATTGGAGATGCTGGTGATACAGCCTTTGATTCAGCTGTATTCTTAGAAGCTAATTCATTTAGCTCTAACAGTCCTGACATTTCAATTGAGTTAGTAGATATCAACGGTGATCCCTTAGTAGGAAATGAGTTAATTGAAGGATGTTCTTCAGCTGCAATTAACTTCATTAAGCCTGATGGATATACTGACTCTTCTTATGTTGTAGATATTAACATATCAGGTACTGCAACAAACGGAGTCGATTTTTCCAATATATCACCCAATTATACTATTCCTCCAGGACAAGATACTTTAACAGTAACGATTGATGCTTTAGCTGATTTGATTGGAGAAAGTACAGAGACTTTAATAATTGAAACTTATTTTGTAACACCTTGTGGAGACACAATGACTGTAAGTGCATTAATTAACATTATCGATAATCCACCTGCATATAACGTATTTGCTGATGACATCACAATTGATTGTCCAACAGCGACAGTTGATGTAACAGCTTGGACTGATGGTGGAATTCCAAACATAGTTTTTGATTGGGGAATTTACGGAATTGGAGAAACAGCGGCATTACCAGGAAACATTAACGGGACAACTCAATATACTGTAACGGTAACTGATGAGTGCGGAATGGTTCAAGACACTACGGTGAACGTGACCTTGAATGCTGCACCGGTACCTACAATTAACTTTAACCAAAATACATTTACAATTTGCCCTGGTGATGCAGTTGATATTGATGCAACAATAAACAACCCTTATGATCCGGGAAGTATTGTTATCGATTGGCAACCAACAGGAGAAACTACTGAAGATATAACAGTGAGTCCAGTAATTGAAACTTGGTACTACATGAGTTTGAATGATGGATGTTATGATATCATTGATTCAGTAAAAGTTGAAATCGGAACAGTTGATTTAACTAGTATTACTATCGTGAATGCCGTTTCATGTCCTGGTTTAGGTGGATTTGTTCCTGGAGAAGTTCATGTTCTTCCAGACGACCCAACAAACACTTACACATTAACAGGAACTGCAGTTATAGGACCACAAAATGATGGTGACTTCTTAGGAGTTGGACCAGGTGCATATTTCTTAAACGTTACTAACGCTGATGGATGTATGATTGATACAGTTCTTACGGTTGGAACTGACGGAAACGTACCTCAACCAGTATTCGTATTGGATTCTGTCAGAGATGTAACTTGTTACGGAACAAATGACGGCGGAGCTTACGTTGATCAAATTGAAAGCTTACCAACACCAACCGGACCATATGATGTGGTTTGGACGCACACTTCAGGAATTCACTTTGCTGAAACTGTTTCAGGTGTTGCAGGTGGAAACGGCGATTCAGAAGTTGATGACCTTTACGGTGGACAATGGATTGTAACTGTTACTGATGATGCAGGATGTCCTTGGTCTCAAATCTTTGAAATCATTGAGCCAGGAGAATTAACAGTGGATTGGATATTTAATGACCCAACTTGTTACCAATTCTCAGACGGTTCTGTAACTGTGAACACAATTGGTGGAAACGGTGGAAACACATTCGCCATATGGGATGCTTCTTTAACTATGCTGAATCCTGGAAACACAAATACTGCTAACACTTTAGGTGAAGGATGGTATTACGGTTCTATTACAGATTCTAAAGGATGTTTCGTTGAAGATTCAGTATTCTTAGATGATCCAGACGAACTAGATATTGGAATTACTATTGATCAGCCGTTATGCTATGGAATCCCGTCAGGACTAGTTACTGTGGATACCGTTTACAATTATACGGGCTCTTATAATCAAGTTGCTTACTTCTGGGCCCCAAATCCTTCAAGTAACCCTAACGGAATTGGATCTAACTGGATCAATCACCTTGGACCTGGACCATATACTGTTCAAATTAATGATGAGAACGGTTGTTCTAAATCATTTGACTTCACTATTACATATCCAGATGAAATTATTTTGATTG
>JBLFXO010000063.1:0-13881 GCA_047609865.1 Arenicella sp. | reverse complement strand
GAAAGTGAAAAAAGGAATAGAAATTTTATCATTGTTTGGAATTTATCCCCAATATATTGATTTTATTAATCATCCAACAAACCAAATTCCCCGTCATCATAATACCAGACGCTTTTACCTTGAGAAGTTAATTCAATAATATCTAAATGGCTAGGTAAATACTTGTAAGCACTGCCAACTTCAGAAAGGAACATCAATTCAATGTTCTCATTCAAATTTACGACAACGTCATTTGCATCAAACTGATCTAACCTATCCTGAGAGATAGCATAGAATTTAGAAAGCTGCACTTCATTCTGAAATAACTTCGTTCGCTCAAACATATATCTGACAGGTAAAATCATAAGTGCAGCAATTGCGATTCGACTTAGCCATTTTAAGTTGGCAGTTTTCAGAGCAGAAAGGTATTGAATTGTATAGGCAATGAGAATGAATATTGCGGGAGCTGCCACCAATAAATAAGTATGACGTTTTGTTTCGCCAAATGTGAAGATGATCATTGGAATAAAAAGCCAGACTAGCAGAAAAGCTAACTTATTCAAATCAGTCTTCTTGTATGCCATGACAATTGGTAACACAACTGCCACATAAACGGCCTCACCAAATATGATCATAATTTGATGCCAATAGTAGTAAGGAGGATTCTCATGTAATTGAACAGGCTCAACAAAAGCAAACAATACTCTCATTAGAATGTCGTCTCCAAAACTATTCACTCTCAGAATCCAAGGTAAGGCGACTAAAAAGGAAACTCCACCTAACATCAAGGCGTGAAGGAATAACTTTTTCCATTCGAACTTCCCTGAGAAGATGAAGGCAGCCAACCAAACTGGCCAAACTAAAACTGCAGGAAACCATTTTGATAAAAAAGCGAATCCTGTAAAGACGCCTGCAAGAATCAAATACCTAATGGCTTTGTCTTTTTGAATACTTAGGATAGAGAAATAGATTCCAGCTTGGACAAAGAAGATAAAAAATGTCTCTACATGATCAGAAGAAACTTGCCCCGCCCCTACTTCAATGAGTAAACCATTTATTGCATGCAAGAAGGCCGCAATCAGGGCGACTTTCTCATCAAAGAATCTTCGGGCTAATAAAAAGGTTAAGAGCACCGAGAGGATTCCGACCAGTAAAGAAGGAAATCGAATGGCGAAAGTATTGGTTCCGAAAATGGAAATAGATGTGGACATGGTCCATAATGGAATCGGAGGTTTGCTTAACCAAAGATGTGAAGCAGTCCACTCATCCTCATCAGTAACCAAAGCTGGCGTGTCAAATAAAGTTGGCGTGGCCGGATGCTTAGCTAAGTTTTTCGCGACTAATGCATGATAGCATTCATCCCATTTATTGATCTTCTCTTTATTTAATTGGTACCCTCTAAGGAGTAAACTGATTCCCAAAATGAAATACAATGTCACTCTATACTTACCAGCAAAGTAAGCTCTGCCACCTAAAAATAAGGCGGCTACAAAAGCGATTGTGATTAGTATGTCAATTGTGATTTTGTCCATTCTGGACAAGAACGGCGTTTACGCACTTTTATTCTTGCGCCTCTTCTTTTCTTTCATGATGAGTCCAAGTTCACGGCCAACTTGCCCTGCGACAGAAGTGTTTTCTCTAGCTCTTCGCATTAAATAAGGCATTACTTCTTTTACTGGACCATAAGGCACATACTTGGCAACATTGTATCCAGCATGCGCCAAATTGAATGAAATGTGATCACTCATCCCTAATAGTTGCGCGAAGTAAACTCGCTTATCTGAAGGATTAACTTTATACTCTTCCATTAATTTCGCCAACATCTCTGAAGATTTCTCATTGTGTGTGCCCGCACAAAAATGGATTTGAGAAATATGCTCAAGCATATAAACCAATGCTAAGTTGTAATCTACATCTGTAGCTACTTTCGTTGGCTGAATGGGTGATGGATAACCTTCATCCTCAGCCTTTGCTCTTTCCTTCTCCATGTATGCACCACGAACCAACTTAATGCCCAAGATGTATCCGCCTTCTCTTGCTTTATGATGAGATACTTTTAGAAAGTCTAATCTATCATGGCGATACATTTGAATGGTGTTATAGATGATTGCATCCTCCTTATTATACTTGGCCATCATAGCATCTGCCATTCTATCAATAGCATCTTGAAACCAACTGTCTTCTGCATCAATAAATACAGGTACACTTGCGTCATAAGCCGCCTTGCAAATGTCATCTACTCTTGCCATCACCACTTTCCAATCTTCAGCATCTTTCCCTTTCAACGCAGCCTCACCCCTGTTAGCCTTCGCCAATAAATCTGTCCTGCAAATCCCTGTGGGCTTGAATACAGCGAAAGGAATAGCATCATTATCTCTTGACGTTTTGATCGTCTCAATCACCTCATCTTTCGTGCTATCAAGGTCTTCATCTGAATCCTTTCCTTCAACCGAGTAATCTAGAATAGTTCCGATTTTAAATTTTGCTAGATGTGTAATTTTCAGATCACAATCAGCTATTGATTCTCCTCCACAAAACTGTTTAAAGATGGTTCTCTTGATCACACCTTTTACAGGCAATCTAAGAGCAAACGCCATCTTTTGAAACCATCCACCAACTTTCACTAACCGTGGCTTACCCATTAGGTTGAATAATCGATAAGACCATTTCAAATCTTTATCCGATTTACTAGCAAAAGCTATTTCGATATTGTCGAAAGAAATCATGGCTACAAATATGAGTATTATTTCAACTGCCAAGGCCCTAAACAAAACAAAAATGTTCAGAAAAATGTACTCCCAAACCAGTCGGTTAATTACCTTTGAATTGTGACTAAGAAGCTAAGCTATAATAACTCGGAAATTCACTTTGGTGATTTACAGTCAGTTGGATTCAATGACTTACTGCTCAAAGAGTATTCAAACGCCAAGAAAATCGTATTTACAGATGAAACTGTAGCCGGCATTTGGATTGAAACTTTGATTACATCTCATCCCGAATTAGCTAAGGCAGAAATCATTCAAATCCCGGAGGGAGAAGAGTTTAAAACTATTGAAGTTTGTGCTCAGGTCTGGGAAGCTTTGAGTGAATACGAAATTTCAAGAAGTGATTTGATCATCAATTTTGGAGGAGGAGTAATCACTGATATGGGCGGATTCATTGCATCACTTTACAAACGTGGTTTGCCGTTTATTAACATCCCCACCACTCTCCTATCTCAGGTAGATGCCTCTATTGGAGGTAAAACTGGAATTGATTTGGGACCGCACAAAAATCAAATAGGTGTGTTTTCTGATGCTGCGCATGTATTCATTGATGATCAGTTTTTGAGCACCTTAGATAAAGACCAGCTCAAATCTGGATGGGCAGAAATGTTGAAGCATGGATTAATAGCGGATACGAACCATTGGAACGAAATGCAGAAATTTGATCCTTCTTCTGAAGCAAATAGAATGTCGTTCATTCAGAATTCGGTGCAGATAAAACGAGATGTTGTTGTTCAAGATCATAAAGAATCTGGCATTAGAAAAATCTTGAATTTTGGACACACGATTGGACATGGAATTGAAGGCTTCTTATTAGAGCAAAAAACACCAACAATGCATGGGTATGCCGTTGCTTGGGGAATGAAAGCGGAGGCTTACTTAGCTTTTAAAAAGGACCTTCTTTCACAAAAGGATTACGAAGAAATCACTTCTTTTATCTCTTTAAACTTTCCGGAATTTGAATTGAAGAAGGAAAATCTCAAGGCTATTCTGAAGTTGATGTACAACGACAAGAAGAATAAAGATGGTCAGATTCAGTTTTCATTAATCTCTGAAATTGGAAAAGGAATATTTGATCAAAGTGCCACTGATGTTGAGATATTAGACGCTTTGAATTCTTTGTTAGATTAAAGTCTAATCTTTATCTGAAGTTTTAAATCCATTTTTCGAGAACCTACAATCTCTTCTAATCCAGAAGAAATAGTTGTCTCATTATCATAAGACCATATCCCTACTCTGGCCCAGATATCAATGTTTCTTCCTATGTCATATTTAGCCATCAGATAACTTCTAACTCCACGGTTGTAGTAAGATGGAATACTAAACACATAAAGCAAATCACTCTCGTAAGCATAAATTCTTGCATCATATGAACCTGCATCAAAAACTGCAATTCTGTTAGATAACTTGAGCGGAATCTTCTTAAATCTATACGTGATGTCTTGGAATAAGAGAATCCCATTACTCTTATCCTCTCCATATAAATAACGTGTCCACTCAATTCTTGATTTTAGTGAAAGTTGATTGTTCACTCTTTGATCGTAGTTTACCCTAACGTTCGTCTTATTCAATTGAACTTGGCCATCAATTCCTGCTACGTCATCCTTAGAATTTCTGTCTTGAATCTTGTTTCTAAATCTTACATGAAAGCTTGATTTACGATTCACTTTAAAATTCATTTGAGTGAAGAACTCTCTTCCTTCAGATCTATCATCCGTCAGCCATTTTAGATAAGTGAATTTGAACTGATCGTAATAAGCAACCAATGAAATTCTCTTTGATAACCTTGCTTCCATTCCAATGTACAGTCCAATTTCTGAAGTATTGTCAGATGACTCACCAAACCCAACGCTATAAAGCGATTGAAAAGCCTTGTCATAACTTCTAAAAATTGCAATCAGATCAACTTTCGGGTCTGCATGCCATGTAACTCCGTTCACCGTTCCAATTCTCAAATTATCTGAAATGGAGGTCTCTCCAAAGAATGACAACTTTCTTACGAACCATCTGTAATTTATCCCTGTCGTTAGCAATTGGTCACCATTAAACTTGAATTCTTGGTAAGCCTGAGAACTTGGATCTAATGCTTGATCGTATTTAGTATAAACAGTTGATAACCCAATTCTGAAAGTTTCTGCCTTGTAAGCAATTTCACCTCCAGTAATCAATTGACCAATTCCTTTTTTATCAGCCATCTCGTTCACAGTTCTGTGATTTCCTGAAATTTGAAATGCGCTAAAGCTGTTATCAAAAAGGTCTGTCGTGTCTACAGTGTTTAAATTTCCGTCAATCTTTTTATACGATCCGAAGGCAGTAAAATCTACCTTTTCACCGAATCCCATTGAAACACCGGCTCCTCTTAAAAATTGAGTTTCATTAACTGAAGTGTATGGTTTTAGTCCTGAACCATATCTTCTTCCGCTAAATACTGAAGCAGATTTTCCCATTCCGAAACCGGACCACATTGTTAATCCTTGCCCAAAGTTTACTTGAAAATCACCTAATGCAATCTTCTTGAACTTCCAAACATCTTTAAAGAATAGATGTGCTGAGTAGTAATCAAATCCGGCCTTGTTGTTACCCGTAAAGAACTCTTCACCTGCATCTTTCTCAGCAGTTAGACCCCAAGAAACTCTGTCTTTATAAGTGTTTCTGTACCTCAAATAATATTTATCAGCAGAACCTAAATACTGTTTATTTGGATTGGCAGCCAAAGCAGAATCAGTCATTGGAAGATATCCTGCCTTTTGAGAAAGCACTCTTTGATATCTGAGAAAGACTTCTTGCTTGCCATACTTAAATGCATTCTTCCAAATAAACTTTTTCTCCTCACTTTCACCAACATAAACGAATGGTAACGACATATCAATTGACTCTCTATCCATAGTCTCAACCGCATTCATTTCATAAACTGTCAACATCTCTCCGTGCAAACTCAAGTAATTAATGATGGCCTGAATTTGGATATCTGAAAATAAATGAAGACGCTTTAACTCATCATAATCCGTTTGATTCAGATTGATAGGATTGTCAAAAAAGAAATAGAGATCATCAAAATAGGTGGTTAAATCAATGTCAGAATCTTCAAGATTGTCTCCAATAAATTCTATTCTTGATTCAATGATTCTTTGCTTCTCGTCCTCTAATTGACCAAAAGAAGTAAAGCTCAAAAGCCCAATCGCTATGAGAAGAACATTTCTCATTATTTAAAGTCGTAATGGATTCCAGCTGAAGGACTCAACCCTAATTGGGCATGCCACATACTGGCCATATCTAAATGAAAGTCGCCGAACTTTAATCCGAAACCAAATGACGCTTGAAAGGGATAAGAATTAACTCCTAACCTAACAGCGAAAATCTCATGTGGTTGAATTTCTAAACCTGATTTGACATTAAGGGGATGGACTAAATCTTTTTCAGCTTCTACTGTCCAAAATGCTTTTTCGCTAAATGCATAAATCAATCCTAAACCAAATGTTGTAGGCAGTCTTTCATCCTGATCAACTGCCAACTTCGCTCTATTCAAATTATTCACCCGCATACTAAAACTTAGTAAGTCGTTCATTTCATAAAACAATCCTAAAGCGGCAGAAACAGAATTCTTAACTCCGTATGTTTCTCCTAAAGCAATTCGGTGATAATTAATAGAAACCCCACCAGAAAAATTGTCATAGAACTTCATTCCGTAAGTTATTCCACCCTGCATTTCACGATACAGGCTAAACCCATATTGTTGAAAGTGGACTCCAAAATTACCAGCTTTTTCGGTATGGTATCCGAATGCCAAAGATTGAGTTGACATTTCTTTGATCAGAAATCTATTTTCGTAAGAAACACCAACGCTTGTATGCTCAAGTGACCCGAAAGCTCCAGGATTGTTATAAACAGACCAGACATCATTCAAAGAAAGAGTTGCATTACCCAATGCATTTGATCGCGCTCCAATTTGAGAATAAACTTGTCCAAAGCTTAAAAAGGCGGTAGATAGGAAAAGGATTAGCAAGAGTTTTTTCACAGTTTACTAAGTTACAAATTTAGTATGAAGTATTTAGTCTATTAGTATTAAGAATTGCACACATGGTTAATTAGGTTTAGGTAATTTTGAGAAAAATCTTTCTACTTAATACTCAAAATGAGGTACGAACGCACTTAATACTTATATTGAATCAAAATTGATATCATCTCAAATAAAGCACTTCAAATATATAATGCATCCGCTGGGTCAGGCAAGACATATACCCTTGTAAACGAGTATCTTCGAATTATTCTGAGAGATAGTAATGAGAAAAATTTCAGAAGAGTGTTGGCAATGACTTTTACCAATAAGGCCGCCAATGAAATGAAAGAAAGGATAATTGGGAAACTCAAAGAGCTGAGCAAAGATCCGATTAAAAAAACTCCGAACGAAATTGTAGAAGCCCAAAAAATTGCTGCTGATTTTGGATTAACAGTTGACATTCTTACTGAACGATCACGTAAATCTTTGAATGCAATCCTTCACAATTATGGCATGTTCTCGGTGATGACCATTGATAAGTTCACGCATAAGGTGATTCGAACCTTTGCCAAGGAATTAGGTTTAGCACTTGACTTTGATGTTGAGTTAGATATTAAAACGCTGAGAAAAAATGTGACAGACGTATTGTTTGATCAAATTGGACGGCAAAAAGAATTGACTGATTTGATGGTGAATTATGCGAATTCAAATTTGCAAGACGACAAATCATGGAATTTCAAAAAACAATTGTTCGATTTTAGCGCGGCTCTTTTCAAAGAAGATGCCTTAAATGCAATTACAAAGCTGAAAGAATATGACGCCAAGAAATTTATTGAACTAAGAAAAGATTTATCTGAAGAGCAAAAAGTATTGGAACGAAAGGTGAAGAAGATTGCTGATGACGCTTTGGAGTTTGTCAAACTGAATGGTTTGGGAGCAGAAGATTTTAAAGGAAAAAGCACCAGCATAGTTAGTTTGTTTAAACGATTTTCAACTCAAAAACTTGCCGCAGTTAGTAAGCCCTCTGACACTCACCGTAATCAAATTCAAGACGGAATTGAAAGTCATCCAGACAGCCCGAATGCAGGAATTGCTGACAGCTTGGCCAACGATATTGGCAACTTTGGTCAGCAAATAGTTGACTTTTGGGATGGTGATTACAAAACCTATGCTTTAAATAAAGAAATACTCAAAAACCTCAGCAATTTATCGCTGATGAATCACATTTTGAAATATACAGATGACATTAAAAAGGAGGACAACATTCTTTTGATTTCTGACTTTTATAAAGAGATTGCAAAGTTAATTCAAGAAGAACCGGTACCTTTTATCTACGAAAGATTAGGTGTCAGATACGATCACTTTTTGTTAGATGAATTTCAGGACACCAGTCATTTGCAATGGCTTAATTTGATTCCATTAGTTCATAATTCATTGGCTTCAAAAAAATCTAACCTTATCGTAGGAGATGGGAAGCAAGCCATATATAGATGGAGAAATGGTGAAGTTGATCAATTTGTAAACCTGCCAAACAAATTACCAGATGCTGATGTCATTCCTTCAATAGGAGAGGCACAACAGAAATTTATAGAAGAAGGCGAAGTGCAAACGTTGAAATTCAATTATCGATCTGCGCCAGAAGTTGTTTCATTTAATAATGGTCTTTTCGAATTCTTAGCGAAAAAAAACTCTGAGTACATTCAAAAAATATATGAAGGAGGATCTCAGATTCCTAAAAATGATTTCCAAGGATATCTAGAATTTAATATTCAGGAAGAATTTGAAGAAGAAGGGCAGCAAGAATACTGCTTAGAAGTAATTCAAAAAGCAGTTTCAAAAGGATATCAATTAAACGATATCTGTATTTTACTAAAGACCAACGCTAAAGGATCCCTAGCCGCTAAATACTTATCAGAAAAAGGAGTTAAAGTTATCTCTCAAGACAGTTTGTTCGTGAGTAAGGATATTCATGTTAAGTTTTTAGTTTCTCTCTTATCATCCATCACATCAGAAAGGAATATCAATTATCAAAAGAAAAGTATTGAGCACATTACAGCTTTAAACCCACAATTAGACAGCCTTCAAATGTGGGAGGATGTAGAACAACAAGATGGCGGAATCAGGAAATTGATGCTAAAGCACAACTACGACTTCAAAGCTTCTGAAGATTTTCATAGCTTTTACGAATACGTTGAGCATCTCATTACTGCTTTCAATTTTGATTTGAATGACAACCCTTATTTGCAATATTTCTTGGAGCAGATTCATCAGTTTGAAAAGAAATCAAGCACTAATATCAGAGCCTTCGTGAGTTGGTTCAATGAAAAAGGATACAGAGAATCTGTTACGAGTCCGGCTGGTACAGAAGCCGTTCAAGTCATGACTTTTCATAAGGCTAAAGGATTAGAGTTCCCAATTGTAATTTGCCCTTATTTAGAGTGGGACATGAGCAAAATGAAATCGGATGTCTGGATTGAAGATGAAGAACATAACGTGCCTGCGTACTTTTTAAAACCATCTGAAAAAACAAAACTAACCAAGCATGAAGCAATCATGCAAGAAGAGGAAGACAAGAATATTCTAGATCACCTGAATGCGATATATGTAGCATTCACAAGGTCTGAGATTGCTTTGTTCGTTTCAGGCGATTCTAAAAAATCGAAATCTCCTGTAAAGGATTGGATTCTACCATTTCTAGACAGCGGTCATGGCCTGGATATTAAAGAAAGTGGAAGCTATAAGTGTATTGGAGAATTAGTACAAAAGCAATCTGAAAATGAAGAATTACCCTCTTCTTTTGAATTCAAGATTCTTGAAGACAAGATGGATAGGTCAAGGTTAAGCCTGAAAGGAGATCATGAAATCTCATTTGAACAATTGGATGACAAAAGAAGATATGGAACTGAATTGCACTTGATTCTCTCTAAGCTCAATTCTGAATCGGAAATTGATGAAGCACTGATGAAGTCACTCAACAAAGGACTAATAAGCCCCGTGAACTTGCCTAAACTCAAATCTGACCTAGAGCGCCTCTTTGCAAACGAACATTTTTCGTCATACTTTTCTCATCCAAAGTATTTCAATGAGAAAATCATTCTTGATGACCACGGAAAAATGCATGTGCCTGACAAGATAATTTTCGTGGAAAATGAAGTACTAGTTGTAGACTATAAATCTGGTGAAGAACAAGAAGAAAAATACGAAAGTCAATTGCAACGATATATCGAGCTGCTAAAAGAGATGGATTTTCAAAATGTAAGAGGGGAGATTTTTTATACTGAAAACCTAACCGTTAAGCGGGTACAATCCGAATAAAGACAGGAATAGCTCCGTATCCTTCAGAAGATATGCTTTCAAATTCAAATAATTTACTCTTCTCAGTAATGATACTGTACTCTCCTGACAGATTTGTGCATTGAATAAAAGCTTTCGTGGCCGGATCTTGTTCAATGTTTGCGTCAATCAAGATAGAGAAACTTCCAGCAAAATAATTGAATCTCCATTTAAAGCCAGCCGAGCTGTTGTCGTCATGAGTCCAGCTACCCTTAGTAAAAACTTCAGGATCTAATGATTCATCAAAATGTAAAGTGGGTAAGGACGCGACTGAATTGGCTCCAATATCCATAATGGTCACATTCCATCTCCCGTGTTTCCCAAGGTTTTTAGTGTTGACCTCAGATTTTCTACAAGAGACGAGAGCAAACAACATAAAAAGACCATATATCAGCTTCCAATTCCTCATCTATATATATAAACGAGAAAAATGTGCCTAAGGTTTGCTTTCTAAAAGCTTTAGACACTTAATAATAAGGAGCTTACAAATTGAATTCATCCCCATCAGAGACGCAAATCGTATTAGAAAAGATACTTTTTGCTTCAGATTCGATTTCAGATGTGTCTTTGTATCGAGCCGAAAAATGCCCTAATAAAAGTTGACCTACTTCAGCGTCTTTAGCAATGGTTGCCGCTTGAATCGCCGTTGAATGTTTAGTCGCTTTCGCCCTGTCAGCATGCTTTTCAATAAATGTCGCCTCGTGATATAAAAGGTCTACGCCTTTTACATACTCCGCCATTTTTTCAAAATAAGTGGTATCAGCACTGTAAGCATATGAAACGAGCTTGGCATCTTTAAGAGTCAGGTCTTCATTTCTGTGGTATTCACTTTCACGAACAACATCTTCACCTTTTTTCAACTTCAAAATTTCTTCTAAACTTAATTGCAGTTCTTTGATTTTTGAAGCATTTACGTTCTTTTCCTTAGGTTTTTCGTCAAATCTGAATCCCCAGCAATCAATTCGGTGTTTAACCGGAAAAGATTTGATTTCAATGAGATTATCTTCAAAAAGAACTTCGCTTGTGTTCTTCTTTAAATGAACGAACTTCAATTCATAATTGAAATGGACCGCTGCCACTTTAAATTGAAACCGCAACATTTCTTCTAGCTCAGCCGGTCCGTAAACGGTAAGCTCTTTTATTCGACCTAACAAGCTCATGGAAGAAAGCAATCCGACCAAACCTAAATAGTGGTCTCCGTGCAAATGAGAAATGAAGATGGCTTGTAATCTTTGAAACTTAACTCGGTATTTACGAAGTTGAAGTTGAGTTCCTTCTCCACAATCTATCAGAAATCTGCGTTCGTTGAAATTTAAGTATTGCGAAGTAACACCTCTGTACAAAGTTGGAACCGCAGATCCAGAACCGATTATGGTGAGTTTTAATGCCATGAACTAGCCTTATTTTCTCTTGGCATAGAGCATTTGAACCTTCTCTCCTTTTTCATCCTTCTCAGACTTCACATCAAATCCATTAGAACTTAATAATTCAATCATTTGGTCTACCGTATTATCTCCGTAAGGATGACACTCTAAGATGATGCGCTCAATTTCTTTAATCTTTTCCAGGTTCCCTTTGACAATATCAAATTCTGCACCTTCACAATCTAACTTCAGAAAATCTACTTTTGTGATTCCAGCATCAGCATAGAAGTCACTTAGAGTGATGGTATCAATTTCTACCTTTTTATCAGTCTCAGTTTTGAGGTGCAATGAATGTCCACCAGTATTATTGTCAGGTGATAGGTTAAGCGTTTGCTTACCTGTAATTGACGATACGCCTTTATTGATAAGTGATACGTTATCTAGTTTGTTAATTTCAGCATGCATTTTTAAACGTTCAAAATTTTCGCTAAAAGGTTCGAAACTGTAAACCTTTCCTGTCTTTGATTTCTGAGCAGCGTATACATTGAAAACTCCAATGTGTCCTCCAATATCTAAAACAGTATCCCCTTCTTGAACAGAGATGCCATGTTGATTGTAAATTTCTTTGAGCCAAACTTCTTTAACTACGGATCTATCCATTGTTCTTGCTCTCACAATAAACTTGGTGCCGTTCTTCAGACTTATTTTCACATTAGAACCGAAAGGCGCTAATTTTGACCAATGATAACCTATTTTGTTCTTAAGCATGAAGTGTTATTTGTTTGGATTACATTCCTGGAAGGCCTTGTCCTCCTCCGCCCATTCCTTTCATTTGACGCATCATGTTTGCCATATTCTTCTTGTTTGACATCATGTGCATCACTTTCTTAGTCTCGTTGAACTGCTTGATAAGTTTGTTAACTTCCATAACAGTGTTTCCTGAACCCGCTGCAATTCTTTTCTTTCTTGAGCCATTCATTAAATCTGGTTGAGCTCTTTCAGTTGGAGTCATTGATTGGATGATAGCTTCAATTCCTTTGAAGGCGTCATCATCAATATCAACATTCTTCATAGCTTTCCCCATTCCTGGAATCATGCCCATCAAATCTTTGACGTTACCCATCTTTTTGATTTGCTGCAATTGGCTATAGAAATCGTCAAAATCAAACTTGTTTTGAGCGATTTTCTTTTGAAGTTTTTTAGCTTCTTTTTCGTCAAATTGTTCTTGTGCTTTTTCAACTAAAGAAACAACATCTCCCATCCCTAAGATACGGTCTGCCATTCTGCTAGGATAGAATACGTCTAAGGCATCCATCTTCTCACCTGTACCAACAAACTTAATTGGTTTGTCTACTACAGTCTTAATTGAAAGTGCCGCTCCACCTCTTGTATCACCATCTAATTTTGTTAGGATTACCCCATCAAAATTAATTCTCTCGTTAAATGTTTTCGCAGTGTTAACTGCATCTTGACCAGTCATGGCATCAACCACAAACAAAGTCTCGGTTGGCTTAATTGCTTCTTTTACATCTGCAATTTCACCCATCATCTTCTCATCAACAGCAAGTCTACCCGCTGTATCGACAATTACCACATTGAATCCATTACTCTTCGCATGAATGATGGCAGCCTGAGCAATTTTAACCGGATTTTTCTCTTCTCTATTTGAATAAACTTCAACTCCCAACTGTTCTCCAAGAACATGAAGTTGATCTATCGCAGCCGGACGATAAACATCACAAGCCACTAATAAAGGATTCTTTCCTTTTTTGTTCTTTAAGTAATTCGCTAATTTTCCTGAAAAAGTCGTTTTACCCGAACCTTGAAGACCAGACATCAAGATAACTCCAGGATTTCCTTGGAAGTTAATATCTTCTTGTTCTCCACCCATCAACTCTACTAACTCAGCATGACAAATTTTTGTCAATAATTGACCTGGAGAGATAGTAGTCAATACGTTTTCACCTATTGCTTTATCCTTAACTCTTTGAGTAAAATCTTTCGCCGTTTTGAAGTTGACATCTGCATCTAGCAAAGCTCTTCTAACTTCTTTTAAAGTTTCAGCAACGTTAATTTCTGTGATTTGGCCATGTCCTTTTAGGACTTTAAAGGCTCTCTCAAATTTGTCAGTTAAATTTTCAAACATCTTTTTGCAATAATTTTCAGGAAAACAAAGATAGAAATTTAGAGCATAGATCGCTCATTCTTCGCTTTTAGAATTTAGAGCAAAGATTTCCCTTTAGATACGTTCAACTTCTGAATTCAGTTCATATTGTCAATTTATGCCTTCATCCCTTTCAGCCTCAGCGAAGCGACAGGCAATCTTTGCTCTTTGTTCTTTCAGCCTCAGCGAAGCGAGAGGCGGTCTTTGCTCTTTGTTCTTTCAGCCTCAGCGAAGCGAGAGGCGGTCTTTGCTCTTTGTTCTTTCAGCCTCAGCGAAGCG
>JBLFXO010000062.1:0-13891 GCA_047609865.1 Arenicella sp. | reverse complement strand
AAAGACATCTTGTACACTTTACCTTTTTCAAAAGTTGCACTTTTTGATTGGTTGTTTAAGTTCCAAAATTCTTGCTGCTTTTCTTTATCTAATAGTGTCGTACAAAAGTAATGTGTCTTTTGACATTGAGAATAAGCTTGGATTGCTATAAACCCAACTAATGTGATTCCTAATATTAATGCTCTTTTCATAGTTAAAATTATTTAATAATGTTATCTCTCATTTCAGTTACCTTGGCTGTTATGTCTTCTAAAGCTTGTTCATTCATTTTGAAAGAACCACCACCTGAAAGTACTAGCTTACCATTATTATTATCAACGTTCGTACCAGACTCCTCAAACTCCATGCTAATCTCGAATACCTCTTGAAGAGACATCAAGTCATTTGCCATTTCCTGAACGCTCTCATCATCTGTGTATGATGCCAAAAAATCCATTAAATTTTCAAGAACTAATTTTTGATCTCCAATTTTCTCTACGATCGGATCTTCATCAGAATATCCATTAGCCAATTGACAAATGATATAAAGACTTTCAATGTATCCAGCTCCCATAATTAGAGATAGTTCCATTCCTTTCCCATTCTCTTCTAAATAAAGATATGAGTCATAATATGTTTCATTCGAAATTGCGAAAAGTGAATCAGTGTCACCATCATTACTTTCAATTCTATCCATCAAGTCAGAGTCAAACGCACCAGATATTCCAAGTTCGTCACCCATTTCCTCAATGACTTTCATGTACATTAAGAATTCAGTTCCAACTCCGAAGCAACTCATATAAGCTAAGTCTGCAGAATAAACACCAAAATTCATGGCCTTTTCTTTGGTCTCAACATAGTTGTCCTTGTTGTCAAGTGGATTCACCAAGCCAACCTTTTGCTCTCCACCTTGAAGTTTAATAATTTCAAATAACTCGTTCGGTGTTGGAACAGAGTATTGAACTTCAAGAGAATTAGTAACGTCAACTACAGTATCTACCTCATCAATGATGATGTTAGAATCTATGGGATCAGCGTCTCCACCACAACTCGTCATGAGGGCGGCTGCAGTGATAGTTAGCAATCCTCTATATACTTTTTTATTTTTCATTCAATCTAATGTTTAAAAACTCGATTTTATCAAGTGAAACAAATATACTATTTTTTTCATTCTAGTACGGGAAAGCCTTATTTATGTTACGTCCGAGGCTAACTATTTTATTTTTTAATTCATCACTGACATTCACTAAAGGAAGCCTTACATGGTTCTCCATTATACCTTGATCAGTCAAGCTTTCCTTAATGCCGGCAGGGTTACCCTCTGAAAATAAAGGGTTTATGATTGGCAGGATTTTGTAATGAAATTTTCTTGATTCTTCAAAGTTACCATTTAATCCTTCTTCAACCATCTTTCCAAAGGCGTAAGGATACGCATTTCCAACTACGGATATTACGCCATCTCCTCCAGCTGCTAAAATTGGAAGCGTAATTGCGTCATCTCCTGAAATAACCAAAAAACCATCAGGTTTATTTTGAATCAAATTCATTATCTGCTCCATGTTCCCTGAGGCTTCTTTAACGGCAAAAATATTGTCGAAATCTTTGGCTAATCTGAGAGTCGTTTCTGGGAGAATATTAGAGGCTGTTCTTCCTGGAACATTATAGACAATTATCGGAAGGTCTGTCGATTCTGCTAATACCTTATAATGCTGATAAATCCCTTCTTGTGTTGGCTTGTTGTAATACGGTGAAGCTGATAGAATTGCGTCTACAGAGTCTAGTTTAAACGTTTTTAAATCTTTTGAAACAGATTGAGTATTATTGCCTCCGATACCGAAAACTATAGGTTTTCTTCCCTTATTTATCTTGGCAACAGTATCAAGCGTTAATTGTTTCTCTTCTTTTGATAAAACTGGAGATTCTCCGGTGGTTCCTTGGACAACTAGATAGTCAACTCCGCCATCAATTAAGAAGTTGGTCAACTTTTCTAAAGCAGGAAGATCAATACTTCCGTCTGCTGAAAAAGGCGTTACCATTGCAACTCCTAATCCTCTAAATTTTCGCATCTTGTTTGAGTGTGTTTAAGTGGGTGTATATGTTAGATATTTTATCAGCTTCACTTCCTTTTAAATCGATCAAGACATCATAGGTAGAAATCTGCTTTGTATTAATTGGGCCGATCTTTAATGATGCTTTTGATTGATTGACAAAATAAGAGAGAATTGCCGATTTCTCTGACAAATCTATTAATAAATCAAAATCCATACTGAGAAGGTTTTGAAGTTTCTCATTTTTTAAAATTGCTGTTAAATTAAAATCTGACTCATGGACTGAATAATAGAATCCAATTGTAGTATCTTCTTTAACTTCGCGTATAAAAAGATGGTGAACACCAGCATTATCAAAGGTTTCTTCTGCTTTTCTTTTTAAACTTTTTGCGTCACTATTAGAGACTAATAGAATTTTCTTAATCTCGGCTGGTTTTTTCAGCCATATGTTTCTCTGTATTTGAAGACGACTCTTCTTGCTCAATAACTTTGTTTTAATCGCTCCCATCTACACTCTTATTAATTGTAAAAATTCGTCTTCACTAATAATTGTAAGGCCTAGCTTTTCGGCCTTGACGAGCTTAGCTGGTCCCATATTCTCTCCTGCCACTAAATATGATGTCTTCGCAGATATAGAGCTGGTGTTCTTGCCTCCATTCTTTTCTATTAAGTCTTTCAATTCTTTTCGGCTAACTTTTTCAAAAACGCCTGAGACGACAAAAGTTTGTCCAATTAATTTGTCGCTTGCATCTTCAGCAAGCACTACTTCAAATTTTAAGCCAGATGCTCTCAGTCTTTCCACTATAACTCTATTTTCGTCTTCTAGAAAAAATGCTTGTAAGCTTATCGCAATCTTATCACCTATGTCGTCAACCGCAATTAACTCGTCAAATGAAGCTGCCATTATTGCATCCAAAGTTTTAAAATGCTTTGCTAGATTCTTGGCAACTGTTTCTCCTACATGCCTAATTCCTAAACCGAAAAGCACTCTTTCAAAAGGAACCTCTAAAGATGCTTCTATACTTTGAATGCAGTTGTTGGCACTTTTATCCGCCATCCTTTCTAATTCAACTATCTGAGTGAAGGTCAAATGATATAAGTCTGAGTAATTCTTTACTAAGCCTTCCGTGTTCAAGAGGTCAATTGTTTCAGGTCCAAGTCCGTCAATGTTCATTGCTTTTCTTGAGATGAAGTGTTCTATTCTGCCTTTGATTTGAGGTGGACATCCCTCTTCGTTTGGACAAAAGTGTTGAGCTTCACCTTCTCTTCTTATTAATACTGTTTCACACTCTGGGCAATTCTCAATAAACTTTACAATCTCTGAATTTGCTTGTCTTGCCTCTAGGTCAATACCAACAATCTTTGGAATGATTTCTCCCCCTTTTTCAACGTATACTTCATCTCCAAGGTGAAGGTCTAGTTTTTCAATTTGATCTTTATTGTGTAAGGAGGCTCTTTTTACAGTAGTTCCAGCTAGTTGAACTGGTGAAAGATTTGCAACGGGGGTTATTGCCCCTGTCCTCCCAACTTGATACGTTACCTCGTTCAATGTTGTGCTGACTTGTTCTGCCTTGAATTTGTAAGCTATTGCCCATCTTGGGCTTTTAGCTGTGAATCCCATTTCGTCTTGTTGTCTGTAGTCGTCTACCTTGATAACTATGCCGTCAATTTCAAAAGGTAGATTCTTGCGCTCCCTATCCCAATAATGTATGAAATCCATTATTTCATCAATAGTCTTCACTTTCACAATCATCTTTTTTGATTGCTCCGGAATTTTGAATCCCCAATCTCCAGCAGTTTTTACAGCTTCTGAATGAGATGAAAACCCTAAGTTCTCTCCATAAACACCATATAAATAGCAGTCTAGTCCTCTTTCTGCTACAATTCTTGAGTTTTTAAGCTTTAAAGTGCCACTTGCAGTGTTTCTTGGATTTGCATATAATTCTTCTTCTGCTTCAGCTCTTCTTAAATTCAGGGCATTGAAATTTTCTAATGGAAAAAATATCTCTCCCCTAATTTCGAATTCAGCTGGTACCTTTTGTGAAAGCTGCAATGGGATTGTTCTGATGGTCTTAACGTTTGTTGTTACTTCTTCTCCTTGCGTTCCGTCTCCCCTTGTGACTGCGCGATCAATCTTTCCGTCTTTATATCTAATTCCAATCGCAACGCCATCATATTTAAGCTCACAAACGTATGTTATTTCATTTTCTGCCAACTTATGAATTCTTTCTACCCATTCTTTGATCTCGTCTTCTGAATACGAATTGGATAGCGAAAGCATAGGGTATTCATGCTTAACGGAATTGAATTTCTTTGTTATATCTCCTCCAACTCTTTTGCTAGGGCTGTTTGCATATGCAAATTCAGGATGTTTTTTTTCAAGATCCTCAAGCTCTTTAAGCAAAAGGTCAAAATCATAATCACTAATTGTTGGAGCATTCTTTACATAGTAGTTGTAGTTATGCTCGTTTAGCTGCTTAGAAAGAAATTCTATTTTCGCTTTCATCAATCTGCAAAATTTGATTGATTCTTAATCTTCTCGTCTTTGTCCTCTTCAGCCTGTTCTATGCTGATGATCTTTTTTTGGTATCTAGATTGAACAATATCTACGATAACCAATATCACAATTACGAAATAGAAGGTTGTCTTGCTCATTGGGACAATGGCTTCTCCGAAAAACTTCATCTCAGCTAAGTGTCCACCTTCAGTCAATAACATAATCCCAACAATAAAGAGGACAAAAAGGCCTAGCACTTCAAACATTCTGTTTTTCTGAAGAAATTCGGCCACTTTGTTAGCCATAAGTATCATCAATAATCCACTAATAACAATTGCGATTGACATTAATACCAGTTCAGTTGTTTCATTCCCGATATCACTTGTTAAGGCCATGGCACTTAAGATCGAGTCAAAAGAAAAGACCAGATTCATGACAACGATCATAGCAATTACGGAATTTGCGGACTTATATTTCTTGGCTCCCTTTTCTTCACCCAAGGTTTCGTGAGAGATCATATGCCAAATCTCTTTCATGGCAGTATAGACTATGAATCCACCTCCAAATAGAACTATAAGACTATGACCGGTGATTTCAGCAAACATGAATGTGCCCATTTCTATATGAAGCAACACATCTTGAAAAAGGTCAATTAAACTCATTAATATAAAAAGCAGACCAATTCTTAAAATAATTGCAAGGCTAATCCCAATAAGTCTTACTTTTTTACGCTTGTCTTCTGAAACTTTCTTAGATTCTAGGGAAATGTATAATAAGTTATCAAAGCCAAGAACGGCCTGTAACAAAATAAGCATCAAAAGTGAGCCGATATTGGCTAATGTAAAAATGTCTGCCATTATGTGTGTTTAGGTTATTGTATAAAATTAATTAGAATTGAATGAACTAAAGTCGCAAATAGTAAAAAGTAATGAACGTATAATAAACTATTGTTTAATAGCTCTAGTGATTTCACGTTTTCCTGGAGGACCAGGAATGCCTTGAACATCAAAATTGAGAGATTTCAGTGTTCGTTTGAATGCGCCTTGCGCACAATAGGTAATTAATATGCCATTTTTAACCAAGATGTTTTTCATGATTAACATTACTTCTTCTGTCCAAAGCTCACTTTGAACTTTGGGTCCAAAAGCATCATAGTATATAAGGTCTATAGATTCCTTATTTAAAGAAAGCTTATTGACATCTTGTTTGATTCTTTTAAAAATGAAGTTCGGATGTAATTGCTGTTCTGTATTGGATTCGCTTGAGTGCATCTTCTTGAACTCATCTTCGAATTCTTTTAAATCTAATAGATTAAGGTAGTCTAGTTCTTGAACTTTATCAAAAGGAAGCGGGAACTTTTCAATTGTAGTATAGTTTATCTTGATATTGTGTCTAACTGAATGAGCTAAAGTTAACAATGCGTTGAGACCAGTCCCCATTCCCATTTCAAAGATGTTGAGTTCGTTTAGGCCAGTATATTCTAAGCCTTCCTTAATAAAAACATGTAATGCTTCAGTTAACGCGCCTTTCGCAGAATGGTAAGTTTCGTTGAGTTCTGGAATTAACAAAGTTTTAGAATTGTCTTCTGTTACAATAATTTTGCTGTCCATTAGTTTTATATCTTTGAGCTAAATTACAAACTTATGACACGCTTTGCGACTTTTATCTTCTCCGGAATCCTTTTTCTTACTGTATCATGTGAGAAGTGCAAGAGGTGTTCGTATACATATGATGTGACTACCATTGTTCAGGGTGTTAACGGTGAGGAAGAGGTGAAGTCAACGATTACGGGTACTTTGTTCGAAGAAGATGGAAGTACTTTCGGAGATGAATGTATCAAGAAAGAAGAGTCATTTACAATTGATCAAGTATACCAAAGTAAAAAGGATACAACTGTTCTTGACAACTTTGACTTTACTTGCGCAGACGTTTAGATTTTAGAACTCTTCATTGTAAAGATATTTAAGATCCCTTCAATTGTTTCTCAATTTCTAACTTGACATCTGCTGGGGCCTGAATCGGTTTCATGTTTTCAGATGATATAAAAACCAAAGTGGTTGAGGCGGTCGTCAAAAGTTCTTTTTTCTCATTATAGATTTCGTAGTCAAATTCAATTTTTACACCAGGAACTTTTTTCAAAAAAGTTCTGATTTCAATTAAATCATCATATAGTGCAGGACGCAGATATTTAACGTTTAAGTCGACTACCGGAAGCATGATTCCGCGCTCTTCTAATGACTTGTAACTGACCCCAATTTCACGCAGTGTTTCTACTCGTCCAATTTCTAAAAATTGAGCATAATTCCCATAATAACAGTAACCCATTTGGTCTGTTTCGCTATATCTAATGCGCAAGTAGCTTGAATTTGAGAACATTTGTGTATATTAGGGGTGTCCGTGTATAAATGGATTGTAAAATAGAATTTATTTCTATTGCCCAAAATTTTTTCATCATAAATATTTATAAAGTTCGACTTGTAAAATTTATTTAATAAACAACAGTCATTTAATTTTTTTTATAACTTTTTTATGTGAATATTTGTTGACTGTTTTTGTGTCGTGCAGAAATGGTTATTTGCAAAACTTTTTAACCCTATACCTGAATGAAAAACAAGAAAAACCATGAGTTGATTTGGGAAGATTGCTTGAAGGTGATTAAAGATAATATTAGCCTTCAAAGTTTTAAGACTTGGTTCGAGCCAATTTCTCCGATTAGATTCAAGAATAAGGTTTTGACGCTTCAGGTTCCTTCGCATTTCTTTTACGAGTGGTTAGAAGAACATTACATTGACTTATTAAAAAAGGTGATCAAGAAAGAAATTGGTCCAGACGCTAAGCTTGAGTATTCAATTATAATGGATAGATCAACTGACAGCAAGAAAACTCCTTATACAGTCAATCTGCCAACTTCAAGTAAAAAGAACTTATCGAATACGCCGGTTTCAATGCCTCTAAACATTGGTGAAAATCCAATCAGAAATCCATTTGTCATTCCAGGGCTAAAGAAAGTAAATGTTGACTCAAACTTAAATCCAACTTATTCTTTTGACAATTTTGTTGAAGGAGATTGTAATAGACTTGCAAGGTCTGCTGCATTTGCAGTATCTAACAAGCCAGGAGGAACAGCTTTTAATCCACTATTAATTTATGGTGGAGTAGGATTAGGAAAAACTCATCTAGCGCATGCAATCGGAATTGGAATTAAAAATCAATTTCCGAACAAGACGGTATTGTATGCACAGGCAGAAACATTTACAAGACAATTCATTGATTCAATTAAGAACAACACTACAAATGATTTCATCAACTTTTACAAGTTAATGGATGTTCTGATTATTGATGATGTCCAGTTCTTTGCAGGAAAAGAAAAAACTCAAGACGCATTCTTTCACATTTTTAATCACTTACATCAAACAGGTAAGCAACTTGTGCTTACAGCTGATAAGGCTCCTGTTGAGATGAAGGGTATTGAACAAAGATTATTATCTCGTTTTAAATGGGGATTATCTGCTGATGTTCAAGCGCCAGGATTGGAAACTAGAATCGCGATTTTACAAAGAAAAATTTACGGAAATGGTGTAAGCCTTCCTGAAGATGTGATTGAATACTTAGCTTATAGTATCAATACAAACATCAGAGAGATGGAAGGTGCATTGACTTCTTTGATCGCTCAGGCTTCTCTGAACAAGAAAGCTGTGACTATTGAGTTAGCGAAGAAAATGATTGATACTTTCGTTAAAAATACTGCTCGTGAAGTTTCTATGGATTACATCCACAAGATTGTTTGCGACTACTTCAACTTGCCAATTGAGTTGTTGAAATCTAAGACTAGAAAAAGAGAAGTTGTTCAAGCTCGTCAAATTGCAATGTACTTTGCTAAGAAAATGACTAAATGGTCATTGGCTAGTATCGGGGCTCAGTGTGGTGGAAAAGATCATGCAACAGTTCTTCATGCTTGTAGAACTGTAAACAACTTGGCTGAAACTGATAAACAGTTCAGAGGCTATCTTGAAGACTTAGAAAAGAAATTAAACGTTAATTAATTCAAAACCCTGGCCCTTGTGTCAGGGTTTTTTATTTGTATCAGATGAAAATATTGATGGTATGTCTCGGGAACATCTGTCGTTCCCCTATCGCCGAAGGAATTCTAAGGCACAAATTACAGCAGCAAAATATAGAAGGAGTTGAAACAGATTCTGCGGGGACATCTTCTTATCATATTGGTGAAGCCCCTGATTCTCGAATGAGAGAAACTGCAAAAGATAATGGTGTAAACATTGATGATTTATCGGCAAGACAATTTGTTGTTGAAGATTATGATGAATTTGATTTGATCTATGCTATGGATTCCTCGAATTTTAATAACATGATCGCTTTAGCTCGTAGTGAAGAAGATCAAGCAAAGGTGAAATTGATACTAAACGAGACTAATCCTGGAGCGAATAATGCTGTTCCAGATCCATATTATGGAGGTGATGAAGGATTTCAGCACGTTTATGATTTGTTAGATAATGCAACAAATGTAATAATTGAGAAGTATGTCAAAGGGTAAATTGTATATCGTTCCTATCAACATTAGTGAATCTCCAATAGAAAGAGTGTTACCTGATTTTAATAAATCTATTGTTTCGAATCTTAGATATTTCGTTGTTGAAAAAATTAAAACCTCTCGTCAATTCTTGAGAAAGATGGATAAAGAGTTCCCGATTGATGATTCTTATTTCTTTGAACTAGACAAACATCACGATTATTCATTTCAAAGAGAGATCTTGGATGATCTCAAAGCAGGAAATGATTTTGGTTTGATGTCGGAAGCCGGTTACCCCGGAATTGCTGATCCAGGAAGCGAAATTGTTTCTATGGCTCAGTTTTCAGGAATTGAAGTTATTCCTTTGGTCGGACCTTCTTCAATTCTAATGGCGTTGGCCGCTAGTGGAATGAACGGAAATGGATTTACTTTTAACGGTTACCTACCTAAAAAAGATCCAGAGCGCTCAAAAGAGGTAAAGGAAGTGATAGGTACAATTTCAAAAACTTCTTTTGCTCAAATTTTTATTGAGACTCCATATAGAAACGAGACTATTTTTGAAGACTTCTTAAAACATTGTCCAGTGGACATGAAGCTATGTGTGGCTTATGATGTGACAGGGCCAGGGGAGAAAATTATTACCAAATCCATTGAAGATTGGCGAAAAGGTAAGTTTGAGTTCGATAAAACACCTTGTGTATTTGTCGTTGGACAGTAAAAATAGAGAATATGAAAACAGAATTAGCATTATTTAGAGCAACAAGAACGAACACGATCGGACTTTTAAAAGGTTTAACATTAGATCAGTTAAATAAAATTCCTGACAATTTTAGCGGGAACATTGCTTGGCATATTGGTCATATGGTTTCAACTCACAAAGGATTAGTCTACCAATTGAATTCTGCTCCGGGTGGATTAGAGAAGGATTTTACTGTTAAGTATAAGAAAGGTTCTGTTCCTGAATCACCAATAGATCAGGCTGAATTTGAATTCATCACAATTGAGCTTTTGAATCAGGTTGATGAATTAGAAGAGGATTTGAAAAAGGATGATTTCTTTGGTGAGAACATTCCCTATTCAACTTCTTACCAATTTGATTTGAATTCTTTAGAAGAGTGTGTGAAGTTTAGTAATTTACACCAAGCTTTGCATTTAGGCTACATTATGGCTTTAAAAAGGAGTTTGTAGAATTTAAGAATGGTAAATGTTTTCAATCCAAATACCGACAGTTTTGATAGCTATTATGCGAAAGGGAAATTTACTCTAGCTTGGCGACTATGCCTTGTTTTTAGTCTAGCATTTTTTGTGCTTTCCTTTCTTTTTATTAAAAATGATTTGTCAGAGCTATTAATTTATGTTCTTTGCTTGCTTGTTTCGGTAGGTTCAATTATTTTTCTCAATAAGACAAAAAAGTATCTCTTTGTCTATTATTTCATAGCTGCTTCTGGAACCTTAATACTTCTTTTTACAGCGAATTCTTTTAATTCAATTATGCATCTCGGAGATTTTCTTTGGATGATATTGATTATTACCATAGCTTTTTTTGGTGTTGGCAAGAAGTTCGGGTTGATTATTTTAGGAATTCACTTAATGAATGTTTGCTACTATACACTTTTCACTGTCAATGATAATGTTCTCCATTTAGTTCCGTTAGATTTTCCAGAGCGCATAGCTTTGATGGTTGAAATGATCGCTGCAACTGCTTCCATAGCTTATGTGATTTATCAGTTTTTAAGTTTTTATAATTATTCATACTCAAATGTAGCCAAATCTAATATTGAATTGAATGAACAAAATATGGTCATTGAAAAACAGTACAGCGAGAAGTCAGTATTGATTAAAGAGATTCATCATAGGGTTAAAAATAACCTGCAAATTATTGTCAGTTTGCTTAGACTTCAAAAAAATGAACTAAAATCAGAAGAGACAAAAAATCAATTCAATGAAGCTATAAATCGAATAATGGCTATGTCGCTCATTCATCAAAAACTCTATCAAGATGAGACGTTGGCGGACATTAAACTAGAAACTTATTTAAATGATCTAAAAGATGAAATTCTTAATCTTTCAGGCTTATCTATTCCGCTTGAAGTTAAGGTGAAAACTGGTATTGAAAGAATCGGTTTAAAAACTATTGTGCCCTTAGGTTTAATTGTGAACGAGCTAATGTCTAATTCTATTGAGCATGCCTTTAATACTAATGAATCTGCATTAATTTCAGTTGTTTTAAAGCCAAAAGAAAACGACTATTTTGAGCTGATTTATTCTGACAATGGTCAATGGAGGCAAGAAAAAATCAAAACTTCAAGTTTTGGTATTGAACTAGTAGAAGCCCTAACTGCTCAGCTTGAAGGTACAGTGAAACGAGAAATTGGAGTGAAGCAAACGGTATTTACTTTTCAGTTAAAGAATCTGGATATTGAAAAATAGTACTAATCTTCAGTGACGCTATCTGTAAGTTTTGTCTAGTTTGAGTTTTGTGAACTTACTTCTGAATTGCAAATTCAAAAGCTTCCCATGTAATTCCAAGAACCGAAAGTTTGACCCAGCCTAATCTCTCTTTTCCACGCTTAATGATTTTAAGACCAACGTAAAAACTTTCTGTCACTTCAATATCTGTTTGTGAATGGTCATTTGAAGTGGTGGTGTAAAGTATTGTGCCAGAACCAACTGAATAGAATGATTGAGTCGTATAATAGTCTTCTTCTAAAATGATGTATTCGCCATTTTGCCAAGTTAAGTTCGAACTAATGGATTCACCTTCTTACATTCCGACATTTTCAGAGCTGCCATAGAAAAAAGCTTCTTCATGAAGGCAAGCAAGTTTTATACTTGAGGTGCTAACAGGGCCTATTTGGTTGGGTGCTTCTTTGTACAAATATTGAATGCTTTAGTCATCATTAAGTACGACAGAAATTCTAATTTGCTTTGCAGGTGTTTTCAATCCTCTCACTGTTTAGTTTATACTCAAGCCTTCAAATCGCTTGTTTTCAGATTTAATGAGCGCTAGCTATTTACAAAAGAGGGAACCAAAATAAAGACCTATACCTTCTGTGATTTCCATGACTTTTATTCTCAATGAGAAGCAGATTACTTATTCACTCAACTGGTATATTTCTTTGAGGTTTCTACCGAGTTGATCGTAGTCTAAACCATATCCAACTACAAATGCATCAGGAATTTCTTTGCCGATATAGTCAACAGAAAACCTTTCTTTAAAGACATCTGGTTTCAGCAAGAGTGTTCCAATTGCTAGACTTTTTGTTTCTTCTTTTTTTAGGATTTCAAATAGCTTTCCTACCGTATTTCCAGTGTCAATAATATCTTCCAATACTATAACGTCTCTGTTTTCTAAACTTGTTGACAGTCCAATAACTTCGTCTACAACTCCTTGGCTTTTTGTTCCAGAATAAGAGGAGAGCTTTATAAAACTCAGCTCACAGTCAATGGTCAGTTTTTTCATTAAATCTGAAATAAACATGAAAGAACCATTCAAAACACCAAGTAATAATGGCTTTTTACCTTTATAGTCCTTATTGATTTTAACCGCCAGCGCACTAACGATTTGATTTAATTCTGCCTCAGATATATACGGGGCAAATTTTTTGTCATTGAGTGTTACCAAAATCTATCTTTTCTGTAAAGATACAAATAGGGAGTAAAGACACTGAGTTGTGCTACTCATTTTCAAACCCATGCCAATACAACCAACTAACTTGTGATTGATCAATTTGAACATAATAAGTTTTCCCAGTAGGGTGTCCACAGTCCATGTCATCTGTATCTCTGTCGCCTTTTATTCTGATCTTGAGTGGAATGATCCCGTCAGCTCTCAATACTGCTTCAAGATTATTTCGAGTTTTATTGTCAGACTTCCCTACCCAAGGAGGTCTGCAGTTGTCTTCTTCCATTAACATCCAGACAGGATCAACTGTTTTTGCGCAACTTCCTAATAGGAGAATTGCTGCCATTACCAAGAAGGTGGATTGCACTATTTTTTTCATTTGCGATCGTTTTAGTCGAATACCTGCAAATACCGTTCCAGTTTGCTGCTAAAATTCTTATATTTAGCCTTCCAAAAAAAGAATAATAAATGGAGAAAATCGAGCCATATAAACCAAAGAATAAAGTAAGAATAGTAACAGCTGCCTCCCTTTTTGATGGTCATGATGCTGCCATAAATATTATGCGTAGAATCATCCAATCAACAGGTTGTGAGGTTATTCATTTAGGACATGACCGTTCAGTTGAAGAGGTTGTTGACTGTGCAATTCAAGAAGATGCGCAAGCTATTGCAATGACATCTTATCAAGGAGGGCATACGGAGTATTTAAAGTACATGTATGACTTGTTGAAAGAGAATGGTGCTGAACATATCAAAATATTTGCTGGCGGTGGCGGAACAATTCTTCCTTCTGAGATTGAAGAATTACAGGCTTATGGAATCACAAAAATCTATCATCCAGATGACGGAAGGTCCATGGGGCTTCAAGGAATGATCAATGATTTGGTTCAACAAGCAGATTTCCCCTCTGGAAATAACTTGAATGGAGAAGTTGATCGTTTAGCTAACAAAAGACCAGTGGATATTGCTCGATTGATTTCTGCAGCTGAGAATTATCCTGAAGAAAGTAAACCTGAATTAGATAAAGTTCATGATTTAGCTTCAAAAGTTGCTACTCCTATATTAGGAATAACTGGAACTGGTGGTTCAGGTAAATCATCTTTAGTAGATGAATTAGTCAGAAGATTTTTAGTAGATTTTCCAGAAAAGGAGATTGCAATTGTTTCGGTTGATCCTTCAAAGAAGAAGACTGGGGGAGCATTGTTGGGAGATAG
>JBLFXO010000061.1:0-14106 GCA_047609865.1 Arenicella sp. | reverse complement strand
TGAACCTTATGCAATCGCGAAAATTGCAGGTATAAAACTTTGCGAAAGTTATAGAGATCAGTTCGGCTGCAACTTTATTTCTGCCATGCCCACTAACCTGTATGGCCCCAATGACAATTACAATCTGAAGACATCTCACGTTCTACCAGCAATGATCAAGAAGTTCCATCTTGCAAAAGAAAAGAATCTTGAAAGTGTTGAAATTTGGGGAACAGGCTCTCCTTTGAGAGAATTCTTATATGTTGAAGATTTGGCTGAAGCTTGTCTTCACCTCATGCTAAACTATAATGACAAGCAATTTGTCAATGTTGGATCCGGTAAAGAAATTTCAATAAAAGAGTTGGCCTTGACAGTAAAAGAAGTTGTTGGATTTGAAGGAGATTTAACCTTTGACACTTCTAAACCTGACGGAACTCCAAGAAAGCTCATGGACGTTTCAAAGCTCAGAAATGCGGGCTGGTCGTACAAAGTGGATTTGAAAGAAGGAATCAAAATGGCCTTTGAAGATGCACTTGCAAAAGGATTACTAGCAGAAGACTAGGATTTCGAACAATTTCTCATAACCTTTTCCCTTTTTCTCACGTTTAATAACACGCATGCGCGCAGCGTTTCTAATATTGATTTTTGGTGGTTTCTTTTCGCATTTTGCGACTGGACAACTGTATCTCCCAAATCAAAGATTCTACAATGAATCTGTCGAACGATACAACCTTCATCACGAAGACCTTAAATCCTTCCAATCTTCACACTTAAGCATGAAGCCGATTCGAGATGGACGAACGAATACAGATTCAATCTATTTCAATGGCAATAAGTATTACGACTGGATAACTCAAAAATTATTTAAAGAAAATCTCATCATTTTTAAGGGCGAAGACTTTTGGTGTTCGGTTGACCCTTTGCTTGATCTGGAAGGCGGAACAGACTTTCATGCTGATTCTTTAGACCTACTATATTGGAATACGAGAGGATTGCGAGTTCAGGCAAAATTCTTTGATAAGATTGCCTTCACGACCTCTTTCTATGAAAACCAAGCCTTGGTTCCAACCTATGTGCAGGATTACGTCAATAATTATGGAGAATTAAGACCACAAACTAGCGGCTACTTTCAAGAGCACGCCGTTATTCCAGGTTATGGCAGAACTAAACCTTTCAAAGTTGACGGTTATGATTTTGCTTTTGCAGAAGGACAGGTTTCTTTTGTCCCAAACGAATTTGTGAATTTTCAGTTCGGGAACGGAAACCACTTTATAGGAAATGGATACCGATCTTTGCTACTGTCTGATTTCACAACAAATTATCCATTTGCCAAAGTTGAAACCAACTTATGGCAAGGTCGAATTCAGTACAGTGCAATCTATGCGATTCATCAAAACCTTTACAGACTTCCTGAATATGAGTCAGTAGAATCAACTTATGAAAGAAAAATTGGAACCTATCACTATTTAGATTTTGCGATAACAAAAGACATGACGATTGGCCTTTTTGAAGGAGCGCAATGGAGGAGAACGGATTCTCTGGGCACACATCAACCCAACTGGCTGTTCGCAAACCCAATTCCTTTTGTGAATGGAATCATTATGAATAATGCAACTCAAAACTACAACCACATTTTTGGATTGAATTACAATTGGGATTTCTTAAAGAATAAATTTTATGCTCAAGTTGTTCTTGATAATGGAAGTATTGGAGGTCTACAATTAGGGATTAAGTCATATGAGCAATTTGTAAAAGGCTTGGACATCCAAATTGAATACAATTATTCAAAAAGCAAAACTTATTTAGCAAACGAAAAGAGATACAATTACTCTCATAGCAACTTAGCATTGGCACACCCATTAACTTCAGGGTTCAATGAAGGAATCATCTTCGTGACTTATCAAAAAGACGCGTTTTTTATAACTAATAAAATGGTTTATTATAATCAGGTATTTAGCCCTGACGGTTTTGACGGAACGGACATTTTAAATGATCAACTAAACATCAGCACCGACATTTCTGAGAAAAGAAACGTACTCATCAATAATTTAGAAATTGGGTATAGATTCAACAAAACAAACAACTTACAAATTGCAATTGGATGGATGTTTAGAGAAGAATATCAGAAAACATTTAGCCACAATACATCCTACGTTTACGGAGTAATTAGAACTCCACTTCGTAGTAAAACCTTAGACTTTTAATCATGAAAGATTATCACTTAGTCCTCGTTTTTCTTACAGCATTTAGTGTTGTGATGCTTGCTATGCCAGCACTTATCAAAGTGGCAAAGCTGAAACATTTAGTTGACGAACCTTCTGAAGACCGTAAGGTTCACACAAGGTCCATTCCTACTATTGGCGGAATAATGATTTTCTCAGGCTTCATGTTTTCTTGTTTTCTATGGTTTCCAGATCACAATGCAAATGCAGTTTTAGAATTGGAACAGTTCAATTATCTAATGGCCACTTTAATCCTTCTCTTTTTTGTGGGAGTGAAAGATGACATCATTGGGATGTCGCCGGTAAAGAAGTTAATGGCGCATCTGATGGTAGGATTTATACTGGTTGTAATGGGCGACATTAGAATAACTTCATTTCATGGTTTACTCGGAATGGACATAGAACTTCCTGAATATGGCAGCTATTTGATCTCCATTTTTGTATACATAGTAATTGTAAATGCTATTAACTTGGTAGATGGCGTTGACGGTCTTGCTTCTGGCGTAGGCTTTATTGCTACGATTGCTTTTGGCCTTTGGTTTGCTACCGCAGGTGACATACATTGGGCCTTAGTTTCTTTTTCCCTTTCTGGTGCCTTACTGGGCTTCTTGATCTTTAATTTTAATCCCGCCAGAATTTTCATGGGCGATTCCGGCTCCTTAATAATCGGTGCAGTCATTAGTGTTTTAGCAATAAAAATGATTGAAACACCAACCGGTTTTTTGACAAGTAAATTCAATGGAGCTTTTCAAAACATTTCTACGCCAGTTTTCGCAATGACATTGTTATCCTACCCATTACTAGACACCTTGAGGGTGTTCACTATTCGAACAGCAAAAGGAAAGTCCCCATTGAGTGCAGATAGAAATCATTTGCATCATAAAATGCTTGATCGCAATCCGAGACATAAAACTACGGTTATCGTTATATACTTATTTACTTTATTAATGATTGCACAAGCATTTTTCATTCAATTTGAAAATCCAAATGTAAGCTTGGGAATAAGTGTTGGATTCGCAATGATGTTTGTCCTGTATGTATTCTTTGTACATCCAAAAAAAGAATTGAAAAGTGAATAGATTACTTTTCTACATATCATTGTTAAGCAGCACCCTAAGCTTTGGTCAAATTACTAAAATGAGTAATGCAAATCCAAATCCAGCGACTCCGGCTTATATCGGAATACTAGATTTGAATTACAGAAATCAAATTAAACGAGCGGACTATTATTTCAAGGATGACAAAAGAATTCACTCTTCAGTTAAGCCAGTGGTCACCTACGAAACAGGGAGTTACAGGTCGAAATTTTCTCCTTTATATATAAAAGCTCATCCGAAAAAGGTACGTCTTTACAAATTCTATGCACTAGCTGATTTGACGGGCGGAATAGAACTCTCTCAACAAACGGATGCGATATTAAAGGCCGGGGTTGGAGCTGCATTTGATTATCACTCTTCTAAATTCAACTTTACGAGTAAGTTCTTGCCTTACTTTTCAAGAGGGGGGATTCTGGCTGATTCACTGAAGCTCAATTACAATCAAGATTTTGGAACAAACAGATCTTTAGCTACTGACGTATTTTACAGAGCAGAAATTTTGGCTCATTATCAAGCAAACAAATTCTTTTCGTTCATGGGCGGATATGGAAAAAACTGGTTTGGAGAAGGATATCGATCATTACTTCTTTCAGATAATGCCGGAGCCCATCCGTTCTTTAAAATAGAAACTTCATTTGCCGGAATCAAATACGTAAACCTATATAATGCATGGAAAGACAACACGGTTAATCCGTCCGACAAATCTTTAGACATCAATAAATTTTCTAGCATTCATTATTTGTCTTGGAACATTACGAGAGAATTAAATTTGTCAATTTTTGAAACGGTCGTTTGGCAAGGAAGAGATACGCTAACGAACCGAGGTTTTGATGTCAATTATTTGAATCCCATTGTTTTTTATCGACCAGTTGAGTATGGACTTGGGTCATCCGACAACGTTTTATTGGGAGCCAATATGTCTTATAAATTCAATGATAAACACAATGTTTATGGGCAATTTATTTTAGATGAATTTCTCCTGAATGAACTCAAGTCTCAATCTAAATGGTGGGCAAATAAATATGCTTATCAATTAGGATACAAGACGAATAACCTATTCGTAGATGGCTTGTACATGCAATTAGAATTCAATGCAGTGAGACCATTCACCTATTCTCACAAGTTTTCTCAGCATGCTTATGGGCACTTGAACAGTTCAGTAACCCATCCTGTTGGATCAAATTTTTATGAAATATTGAATATCACATCTTTTCGTAAGGACAGACACACCTTCACTAACAAGATGAATTTTATCTCTTACGGAGTTGACTCTTCTGCAACCCAAAGTGTGGGGCAAGACATTTTCAAGTCTTATACTTTAAGAGATGGGAATTACGGTCATCTGACTATGCAAGGTGAACGTCTTCAGATCTTCAATGAAGCATTCATTTACGAATATGCTTTGTGGCCAGAAATTGACATGTACTTAACAGCAACTTACAATTGGAGATTTGTTAATACTCAATTTGGTCAACAACACTTTCATTCATTCTCAATTGGCTTAAAATCCATAATATGGAACAGCTACAACGACTTCTAGTTCAGGCATATAAAAAGTCTTGATTATATAGAATCATTCTAATTCAGCCTTAATAAACAATTCATTGGTTTTTTATTAACTTTGTGCCGGTTTTCAAACAGTGCTTACTGAATGATTTCCTTAATGAGCATTGATGTTGGCAGAAGAAACGAGCATAGAAAAAGAAGTTAGCGTGAGTAGATTGAAAGATATCGCGGCCCTAATGAAATTACGTTTATCATTTTTGGTAGTGGTTTCGGCGGTTGCAGGTTTTTTCTTTATGGGAGGCGGATTTGACATCAGACTATTTTATCTTATAGCAGGTGGTTTCTTAATCACAGGTGCTTCGAATGGCTTCAACCAGATTATAGAAAGAGATCTTGACAAATTAATGCCTAGAACAATGAACCGTCCTTTACCTCAAGGAAGGATGTCGGTAACAGAGGCCTTAATCATTTCAATTACGGCAGGAATCGCAGGTGCTATCTTATTATTTCAATTGAACTTTTTCTCTGGTATATTAGGGATTCTAGCAATGGTGCTTTATGCAGCAATTTACACTCCTATGAAGAAGATTTCTCCCTGGGCAGTTTTTGTAGGAGCATTTCCAGGAGCTATTCCACCAATGATTGGAGTAGTTGCTATCACGGGAACATTTGATTTATATGCGGGCACCATGTTTTTAGTTCAATTCTTTTGGCAGTTCCCTCATTTCTGGGCCATTGCTTGGGTGATGGATGATGACTATGCAAAAGGAGGATTCTCTCTTTTACCCATGAAAAGCAGAAAGAGCAAGCAATCAGCATTCCTAATAGTTCTTTACACCTTATTTATGGTGCCAGTTGGTGTTTTACCATGGGTTTGGGGATGGACAGGAGAATGGTCATTATACTTAGGAGTAGTTGCAGGAATTTGGTTCTTTATGGTCGCTTATCGTTTCTATTTGAGACTGGATGACAAGCTTGCAAGAAATTTGATGTTCGCGTCATTTATCTACCTCCCATTTATTCAGTTTTTATACGTTTTTGATAAAATATAATTTTGGCACAACACGAAATTTCACAAGAAGTCAACGAAAAGGTAAAGAAGAACCTTTTGAAAATTTTTATTTTCACGGCTATCATGATCTTTGCTGGTTTAACCAGTGCATACCTTGTACAACAGGGAGACAGATTCTGGGTAAATATTTCTATGCCTGACGGTTTCAAATATGGAACTGCATCAATTATAATCAGTAGTTTATTCTTATTCGCATCAATCTATTTGGTCAAAAAGAACAATGTGAAAGTTTTAAAACTGACTTTGTTCGGTGCTTTGATTGGCGGAATTCTTTTCGGATACTTTCAATTTACAGGTTTTGGTCAATTGTTCGACAAAGGAAGTGTAGTCGTAAGCCATATCATGACAGTAGATGGCAGATACGGCAAGCATTACTCATTGACCTATGAAGGGAAAAACATCACTTATAATGATGACCAATTTTATCTTAAAGGTGAGCCAATTTCAGAAGATCTTCATGATGAGATTAGAGTCTTAGGTAAAGAGTTATTTGAAGGTGCAAAAACTGTAGAAAATGTATTCTCTCTTAGTAATTACGGAGCTAAGTTCATGCTATTGCATAAAGATGTTCCGGTTACATATGCTAATAACAAACTCTACGAAAACGGAAATGTATTGGGAGATGTCTTGTATAACTCATTGATGAAGTTTGGTGAAAACTTAGCAAATGACAGAGGTGACTTTATCTTACAAGGAAAATACGGTGAAGACTTTTGGATTTATTACAATGGTCAAAAGCTAGCGTACGAAAATAGAGAATTTACGATTAATGGGAAACCCTTATCACCGGCAAGAAAAGTTGATTTATACTCACAACAGAACTCTGCTAGCTCATTTATTTATGTTTTTACAGGCATGCATTTGCTTCATTGGATTGGAGGAGTGATAGCCCTTTTGGTAGTGTTTATCAGAGGGTTAAAAGAAAAGTATACTCAATCGAATTACTTAGGCATTTCCTTAGGATCTATCTATTGGCATTTTTTGGGTATTTTATGGCTTTATTTATATGCATTTTTAATTTATATTCATTAAACTTGCAACAAAGAAATTTGAATTATGGCAGGAGCAGCTTCTAAAGAAATCGATTCGGCTACACTTTGGGGTGGAGGTCACACTTCACCATTCTCAGTAAGCTACGGAAAACTAATGATGTGGTTTTTCTTGGTGTCAGATGGTTTAACTTTTGGTGGATTATTATCTGCTTTAGGGTTTGCAAAATTTTCAAATATTAATGACGCAACTAGTCATTGGCCAACAGGTGAAGAGGTATTTACTCACCTTCCAGGAACTCACGCTCACGCACCACTGATTTATGTAGCACTAATGACTTTTATACTTATTGTTTCTTCGGTAACAATGGTATTGGCTGTTGAAGCGGGTCATAGAATGGATAAAAAAGCAGTTATCAAGTGGTTACTATTAACTGTTGTTGGAGGATTAATATTCTTAGGATCTCAGGTTTGGGAGTGGTCAACATTCATTGCTGGATATGACGGAGATATTTCAACCTGGTACGATAACGGAACACTCGCCCACTCGCCCTACGGCGGACAGTGGGTCATGGGAGTTGACGCCCACGGACATGAGGTCAGACAAATGGTCACTTATGGACCGACACTATATGCAAACTTCTTTTTCTTTATTACTGGATTCCACGGTTTCCACGTATTCACTGGAGTACTATTTAATTCGCTTGTATTACGTAACGTAATTAGAGGAGTTTATCATAAAAGAGGGCACTACGAGATGGTTGAGAAAGTTGGCCTTTACTGGCACTTTGTAGATTTAGTTTGGGTATTTGTATTTACCTTCTTCTATCTAGTATAATTAAGATTTTTAAAAGAAACTGTCATGGTTAGAGACGACATTATTGAATACTCATTAGACGGCCACCACTCAGAAGAGGCGGGCAAGAAGATTAGAACTAAAATCTGGAAAGTTACAGCACTTCTTTCAGCTGTAACGATTGTTGAAGTTGCCATTGGTTGGTTTTTACCAAGAGCAGAAGTAGGCGGAATAGGATCTTGGAGTTGGTTCGGTATAGAGACTATTTATATGGTTCTAACCATATTCAAAGCAGCTTACATCATTTTAGTGTTTATGCACCTTGGTGAAGAGAGAAAAGCGTTGAGAAGAATGATTCTTTGGCCTTACATATTGTTCATCTTGTATTTGATTTTCATTCTATTCAATGAAGCATATGCAATAGGTGCGAATTGGACTGGCGCCTATTAATGATTTAACATGCCGGGGTTTAAAAGAGTATTGACGATTGTACTAATCGTATTGGGACCTGGCAGTATCATCTATTTTCTCGCAAAAAATTTAAAGAACAAGTTTGTTGAACTTCCCTATTTAGGTCAATACGATTATACGTATGATTCAGATAGCGTTGCAATCGATTCAACCGCTTTTATTATTCCAGATTTTAATCTTACTAATTTTGATGGCGTTCCTATTACTAGAGATTCTATTGAAGACAAATTCATTGTACTAAGCACAATCCAAAACACTTGTCCTTTAATGGAAGACTGTGCAATGAGCATGTATCATTTCAATGAGTTATTCTTCAGTAAGATGGTGAACAATCAGGGTAACTACGGAAACGTTAAAGTTCTTTCTATCCTCACAGATGATGACGGCAACCCTGTACCTGAAGGCCCTTCTGAATACTTAAGGGAAGAAATGGAAGAGTACGACCAAAGTATCTGGTGGATGTGCTACGGTGACCCTACTCCTTTATTCTCTTGGGAATACTATGGCATGAACTTCATGGAACATGAGTCAACAGCTAAAGATGGTGAAATCGGAAAGTATGCGTTTGTCAATAGCTTAGTTCTTATCGATCAGAAAGGATGTGTAAGAGCAGTTTCTGGAGCAAAGAAAGATTCTGATATTAGAAACTTCTTTGACATGCTCAAACTCCTTAAGAAAGAAGACTTCGATAAGAAGTGGGAAGAGAAGAAGAAGAACGAAGAGTAGCCTATTCTTAGCGAACAAAATTATGTATCCCTAGACCATAACAGATCGTGGCCTCATATTTAAACCAATTCAACTGCTCCCTATACTACTGTCTCTTATTGTAGCATGCAGTCCCCAATCAATCTCCAGAAAGGCTAATCCATTTGATTTAATCCAATTCAAGTTTATTTTCAAGCTTTTTGTGTGATTGTGCCATCCGTTATTTCTGAAAGCGCCACATCTGCTCAAGTTTCTTGAGTCTGTTCACTGTTGCAAAGGATGAGAATAGACTAAGAACTTAAAGAATCAATCAAATTGTTTCTAGCAGTATCTTCAATCACAATCCAAACTTCATCAGAAGAAGATGCATCACATGAAGCTTTTCACAATAAACTGCTCCAAAATAATTGCTGTGAACAAAAGAATTCACTCCTATATTATAAAACGCATTACATTGGCTGATATTGAGTCATTGATATTTTAAACTAATTCATTGAATAGATTGCTTTGAATAACCGCAGACATCCAAAAAAAAACTACTTTTGCCCCAGTTAAAGATCACATAGCCAAAATGAAAATATTTTTCGCATCACTTTGCTTCCTAGCTCTAATGTCATGCACAGATAGTTCTGAAAGCACAAACGAGAGTAATGAGCCTACTTACGTTGCTTTCCCTTACATAGGAATGCATGATATGGGACCAACTGACACCATCTATCATACGGTTCCTGCCTTTGAATTTATGAATCAGGATAGCGTATTGGTAACTAATGAAGATGTAAAAGGTAAAGTTCATGTCGCCAACTTCTTCTTCACCTCTTGTCCAGCGATCTGCCCTGCAATGATTGCTCAAATGCAAAGACTTCAAGAGATGACTTCAGATATTGAGGAATTAGTAATATTAAGCCATACTATCGATCCTGAAAGAGATTCAATCCCAAAGCTGGTCAAATACATTGAAGACAGAGAAATTGACACGAAAAATTGGCATTTCTTAAGAGGTGAAAGACAATACACGCATGACTTAGGTAAAGACGGATACATGGTAAATGCTATGGTAGACGAAGAAGCTGAAGGCGGTTTTCTGCACTCAGAACATTTTGTGTTAATTGATAGAGAAGGCCATATCAGAGGACTATATATAGGAACAGAAACTGACCAAGTTGATCAATTAGCTGAAGACATTAAAATATTGATTGAAAATGAGTACTGAAATTGACATTGAGAAAAAATACAAGCCGCTTGTAATTGTTCTATCCATAGCTGTTCCGGTTGTGGTAGCCGTGCTTTTCGGAGTAAAAATTGACGGATACGACTTATCTTTCTTACCTCCAATTTACGCGGGAATAAATGGACTTACAGCAATATTGTTAATCACCGCTGTGATTATGATTAAGAATGGGAAAAGAAAAGCACATCAAAGGTTAATGACTTCAGCTGTGGTTTGTTCTGTTGCATTTTTGGGAATGTATGTTGCTTATCATATGACTTCGGACAGTACTATTTATGGCGACATCAATGGAGATGGTTTGAATGATTCTACAGAGGCAGCCAAAATTGGGAACTCAAAATACATTTATTTTGTCATCCTTCTTACCCACATAGCATTAAGTATTGCGGTATTACCAATGGTGATGATTACTTATCTGAAAGGATGGTCGAACAAGTTGGAAGCGCACAAAAAGTGGGCAAAAAAGACATTTCCTATCTGGCTATATGTAGCAATCTCAGGAGTGGTTGTTTATTTTATGATTAGCCCTTATTACTAAAAGCCCCTTCCCATTGCACAGACGTCTTTCTTAAAAGGTTTGAATGTTAGCATTGCTCCATAGAATACGTACCAATCTTTCGTAGAACTATTTCCTCTGTTGAATCCGGCTCTATTAACGCCATCCAAACTTGGGTTCGACAACTCGCCAGCAAGCGGCCCATTTTCTGCGGTAAGAAGATCAACATCCACATAATTACCCGATACATCATCTAAATAATCAGTGAAGGTTTTTCGAATTCCATACTCAATAGATAAAGCCAATCTTTTCACTATATTGAATTTAACCCCAATTCCTAAAGGCATTGATATTTGATTCAAGCTATATGGACCTTTTTGGTTCAAAGATGTTCCTTGTCCTTCTGTTCCGAATGATTGCAAATCAATCTCATTTCCGTTATGATCCGTTTGAGGATTCATTCTCATATAAGCCAGTTCATAAAAGAAGTAAGGAGTGATTGGATTCCGCATACTGGCAATACTATATTTGAACATATTCACTTCAACGCCAAATGCCACTTCGTATAATTTTGATTTAAACGACAAGTTTCTATTTACTTGAAAAGGATCGGATGCTCTACTATCTTCGGCCCAAACGTTACCATATGTACCAGTTAATCTAACAGATGCTCGGTATCCAAGATTGTATCTATAAATCAATCCGAAAGCTGGTTTAGAATAGATGAAATGTTTAGACGAATTGAGATCACCAATATAATAAGACCCTCCCCCATATACGCCAAATTCAGAACGAGCTCGAACCCTTTCAGATTGGCTAAAGCCAAGTGAATAAATTGTTATGCAAGAAAGTAATACTAAAAAACGCATACCGTTTTAGAACTTAGGAATATATGTTGCTCCCTTTATAATACGGTAATTAACAGAAAATATTGCAAACATATAAGCATCTTTATTATTGGGGTTTCCCCTTTGCTTATATTCAATCAATCCATTGCCCAAATCTGCGATACCAGCATTACCATCTTGAATGATAGATCTATTAGATAATGCAGCTGCGTCTGGTCCGTAAGCTGCTTCTAGCGCTACTGGATCGTAATAAATAGTTGATACGTCATCTATGTAATCAGAAAGGGTATATCTTACAGATAAATCAAAGCTTAAGCTCCATTTCTTATCTATCATGTATTTACCTCCAACTCCCGCCGGAAAGACCATGGTATAACGATCATATTTTGCTGGATTATATCCAATACCCTGTCCTTCGGTACCTAACGGTTGAAGTTCAAGCCAATCCCCATTGATACTAGCCTTTGGATTAAACAACGATAAGCCAACACCTAAATAAATGTAAGGCATTATCGTAAATGTTGCATTACCATGAACCCCGCTCACTTTATACCTTGGCGAAACTCTCTCTCCCAAAGGGTAGAATTCGCATATCGCACTGAACTCACCAAGCATTGTTTTAAAACTTAGATTTCTATTGCTTCGAATGTCATTTCTAGTGATTGCATCATCTCCATGCAAATAACCCCAAATAACACTTCCCTTAATAGAAAATGCTGGACTTATCATAAATTTATAGCTACCCATCAGAGATGGCCTAGTCGATTTTACTTTAATGTCTTTGAAATAATGAGTTCCGATTCCTCTGGCACCACCCAAATCTCCTAGAAAATTGGAAACACCAACCCCTAAACTCACTTCATGACGAACATAACGCCAAGTCTGAGCTTCTCCCAAAAAGGGCAGAAATAATAGAAATGTGATTAATAGTAGCTTTCTCATCTATAATCAATACGTACAACGCAGTGAAAAGGTTAGTACTAAGGTACTTCAATCTTTACAAAGAATCAAACGTTTTACTAAGAGTTTTTAACGCTAAGTTGTTGGGTTAACCATACAAAATCTGAAACAGCGAGCTGCTCTGGACGTTCATTGAAAATTTCTTGAGTCGTATCAATCTCATTTGGACTCTCATTAATCATTGCTTTTAAACTGTTCCTCAACGTTTTACGCCGAAGATTAAAGGCAGATTTCACGACACGTTTAAAGAGTTGTTCATCACAATCTAATTTCATAACATCATTTCGCACTAAACGTATAACACCCGATTGCACTTTCGGAGGCGGGTCAAAAACTTCCTTGTCAATGGTAAAGAGATAGTCAATATCATAAAACGCTTGAAGAAGCACGCTGATGACGCCATACTTCTTTGTCCCAGGACCTTCTGCTATACGCTCGGCAACTTCTTTTTGAAACATACCAACAACAACCGGAACTTGATCTTTATAATCCAGTACTTTGAACAATATTTGAGAAGAGATATTATAAGGGAAGTTTCCAAAAACCGCGAATGGCTCTGTACCCATCATTTCAATTAGATCTTCTTTCAGAAAATCTCTCGTATAAATACGATCTCCCAATTCTGGATAGTGAACCTTCAGATAATCCACTGAGTCTCTATCGAGTTCAACCACATGAGTTTCAAATTTATCTTTGGCGAGCAAAAACTTCGTTAACGCTCCCATTCCTGGTCCCACTTCTAAGACTTTTTGAAAATTTTCAAATGAATCTAGCTGAGCTGCGATTCTTTCTGAAACACTTTCGTCTTTAAGAAAATGTTGACCGAGAAATTTCTTTGGTTTAACTAGCACTTTCAAAACTTTTTTCTACTCTCAAAAGCGTTCTGAAAGCAACAAATTTTCCGGCAAATTTCGCAGTATGCTCTTCTTGCAGCTTAGTAGCAAAATCATTTTGATATGCCTCTAGCGTTTCCATGTTTGGACTCAAATACTGAATAGAATATGATTTCCCACCTTCTTCTTCAGCAAGGATTTTTGAAAATTTTGCATCCAAAAACTTCCCTGTGTTCATAACTTCTGGAATGTGAACTTCTGTCATCCAGCTATGCCATTCGTCATGAACGTCAAGGTCAATATTAATAGTCACGTTGTAAATTACTTTCATTTTAATTGAATTCTGCTTTGATTGTTCTGAATTTTTCTCGAGCCTCTGCATCATAAAGACTTCCTTTGAATTCGAATAAAATCATTTTGTAATATTCTCCGGCCTTCTCTTTTTGCGAAAGCTTTTCTTCATAAATTTTTGCAACACGAAATGCAGCATCATCAGCAAGAATGTCATGAGCATATGAAAGCACAACTATGTCGTAGAATTCAATTGCCTTTTCCCAATTTTGTCGCTCTTCATATATCTCCGCTTTTTTAAAGAGCACTTCATCTGCAATTGAATGAAATGGAAACTCCTTCTCTAAGCTGTCTAGAATCAAAATTGCCTCATCAAACTTATTTTGCTGTATCAAAAGGTCAGCATTGGCGTATAATTGAACAGGAGCTAATGTGGTGTCAATTCCTAAATTGTCTTGCAATAAAAGAGAAAGTTGCATAGCATCATTTGCTATTAATTTTGAAGTTGAAGCTTTTAAAACATCAAGCTGCGCTTTGGCATAATCGAACTCTCCATCATAATAAAACACCTTGGCATTTTTGAATTTTGCTTCATGACCAATTACATCCT
>JBLFXO010000060.1:0-14117 GCA_047609865.1 Arenicella sp. | reverse complement strand
ACTGGTGTGGTAACAAATGATGACGGTACTACAAATGGTGCTATTGACGTTACTATTACAGGTGGAACTCCTCCTTATACTATCCTTTGGGATAATGCTGAAATCACTGAAGATATCACTGGTTTAGCTGCAGGAGATTACACAATTACAGTGACAGATGACAACGGATGTGTTGTGCCAATGACTTTCACAGTTCTTTCTACTGTTGGAATAGGAACAAACATTACTGATGAGTTAACTATTTACCCTAACCCAACAAGTGGTATGGTACATATTAAATTAGATGGTGATTTTGCATTCACAATTTTAGATGCAAGAGGAAGGTTAGTAATTTCTCAATCTACTTCTGATAATTCAACAGTTGATTTATCAAGCTTTGAGTCTGGTGTTTATTTCGTCAGAATACAAAGAGACAGCGAAAGTGTTGTTAGAAAAATCATGTTGAGATAAGATAATTTTAATATTTGATGAACGCCTTCCCTAAAAAGGGAAGGCGTTTTTTTTTGTTACTTATCCAAATGAATTGAATTAGATAAGTAACCGCATATAGTGCAACTAAAAACCAGAGTAGGGATCATTCATTAATTTGAATGGTCCTTTTTTTATTAAATTTTAGTTAAATATCTTTTCATTTTCTAATTCAATCATATCTTTAGTGCATGCCCAAATTCATTTCAATTATTTCAATTCTCTTTTTTTTATGCTTTTCATGTGAATCCAATTCATTGAATACAGAAACGGCCCAAGAAGTAGTCCAAGAGACAGAATCACAGGACACATTAGAAGTTGTGAATTCGGCCCTTTGGAAAAACTCTGACTATTCAGATGATTCAATGCACATGGATCTTTCAATTACACAAAAAGAGGGTGACATTGACTTAATATTAGATATCAAACTTTTTGGAAACAGCTGGATTGTTTCACCTCAGGCCGAGAACTACCCATACGGGAAGATGGATATCAAATTAGAAAAAAATATATTCTGCGAATTAGAAACCGGAGTAATTGAGAATCCCCAATCGAAAGTAGTTCAAGATTTTGAATTCGAAGAAGGATACCAAATAATTAAAGACGATACTCGATTATCTCAAGGAATTAATCTAAAAACAAAGGAAGACTTCAAAGTTCAAGGAACGATCTTCTTAGTACTTGAGCCAGTTTGCGAATTAAACGAAATTCACTTTTTAATTGTATCAAACTCAGGGAAAATATCTGTTCACAAAGCGAAAGACTCTAATCCTGCTCTGAATATTACAAATTCTGATCCAGCAGATATATCATTGTTGCCATTGCTGCTGCTCCTAAGTGTAATTCCCTCTTGTTTACATTCTCAAAAACATCCGACTCAGCATGATGGAAATCAAAGTAACGTTGCGAAGAAATGGACATTCCCAATTGAATCATTTCAGGATAATATTCTTTCAATGGCCTGATATCTACCCCACTATAACCTGGATCAAACTTGAATAATTGAAATGCTTTTAAAAGTGGTTGAAATTGTCTTACCATTTCAACATGGGCATCTGTCCCACTGATATCGAAACCTATTGGTAAAAAACCTCCTCTATCAGTTTCAATTGCGCAAAGGTGCTTTTCTTTTGCTTCTGAAGCCAGACGTGCATAATTCTTACCACCAAAATTCCCATTCTCTTCATTCATGAACAAAACACATCTCAAAGTATGCTTTGGCTTATAGCCTAAATGTTTCAAAATCCTCAATGCCTCAATACTGTGAACAATTCCTGCGCCATCATCATGAGCACCCTCACCTACGTCCCAAGAATCAAGATGACCGCCAAAAGTGATTATTTGATCATCTTTTGATCCATACATTTCTGCAATTACGTTGTGTGATGTCTCTTCAGGATAATGTCTACAATCCATTTCCATCTTTACTTTTACATTTCCATTCGCGAGCCACTCATTCAAGAGATCTGAATCTTTCGTACTGATCGCTGCTCCTGCAACACTATCCACCCCTGCTTCATAAGTCATTGACCCAGTATGCGGATGATCATCTGTTGACGAGCCAAGAGATCTAATAATAACACCGGCAGCATTTAGTTTTGAAGCAGCATTAGTTCCTTCATGCCTTTGGTCTATGCATCCACCATACGCTCTAAATGTTTGAATTTGTTTTTGGTCAAAAGGACGATTAAAAAAGACAATCTTTCCTTTAACCTTTTCTTCTCCTAAGGCTTCCATTTCTTCTATTGACTCCACTGCCAGCACATCACCCTCAATTAACCCATCTGTTCCAACAGATCCGCCTAAAGCAATCATATGAAATTTGAAAATTTCTCCGTCTTCGCTGATCATCCAACCAGCTTCTTTTGTTCCTCTCTCCCAGTGCGGCACCTGAATTTCTTGCAAGTACACCTTATCAAATCGGTAAGACTCAAGCAAGCCTTTTCCCCATTGCACAGCCATTTTCGCTTCAGCAGAACCTGTGATTCTAGCACCAATGTCCTTACATAATGATCTTAAGTTGTCATGAGCTTGTCCTTTCTCTAAAGCTTCGTCATATATCTTTCTAATGAATAAAGAATCTTCATTCGCGAAAGAAGAACATGATAACGAAATGATCAAAGCAGATAATAGAATTTTCATAATGACGTATTTGATTTAAAAGTACTGAAAGAAATAAAGGAAGATGAGCTAATAATGATAAAAGGCTAGTTCCAGATGTTTTCACATGAAAGAACTTTAACAGAATGTATGTAAACTGGAGAATCTCCATTCCTGTTCCAGAAGCTGATCATTAAATCATCTCCATCTTCAATAAAATGTGGAATCCTGAAAACAAAATAGGCCGAACCAGTATCTATCAGCATCTTTTCTAAGTCTCTTCCCTCCCAATAATCTTCACCCTTAACATTTAGTACTTGCTCTCCGTTTCTTGAAGCATCAAATGAGGCTGTAAGCTGACCAATTGATTCTAAAGTTGCCTTCACTTCTACCTTAATATATTTTGATTTAAAGTCTGAAACATCATCTAATTTAAAGTGAAATTCAGGACCGTAAATATTGTTATTACTTAATTCATAAACTTGACTTTTTGTTGACCAAGCAGGATTACTGGCGACAAATTGATTTTTATTCATAATCCAATCTGAATTTTCAAGTTTTGGTGGAAACTCATCTAATGAATAAGCGTACTGAACAATTGAAGCAGAATCATTTTTACTAAGCAGATAGACAGCCGCATTGTTATACTTTTTACCCGCTACAATATTCGGGTAAAACTCAAGACATGTTTCAAAAACCTGAGGCAAAGTCAATCTGGCTGAATATCCAATGATACAATAGTCTTCTTTTCTACTCTTTAAATCCTCTCGTAATCTAGCTGCGTCACCAAACTCCAAAACATCCCAGTCAAAATCAATCTCCTTACCCCACTGATTAGCATAGAAGTTCATGTAGTTAGGATTATTTAAATTGTAAACCGTGTAGATATTCTCATCACCATACTTTTCATTCCAATCAACAATATCAACCGCCACTTCTTCAAATAACTCATAATGCATATTCCCAAACAAGTCCTTCTGAATCAATGTTGAAGTCAATAGTCCAACAGACAAAACTCCAATCAATGCTTTCTCCATTTTAAATTTACTCAAGACAAAGCCGATCAATATCAATAAGAAGGGTAATGGAAACAACATCACAGGAAACTTTAGAACTGGCGTACTCAAATATGAAAAGGCAAATCCTACAATAAAGATTCCGAAGAATAAGATTGCCATATAGGTCAATGTTTTAGACCATTTAGCAGTTAATGACTTTTTAAAGATTAAAGACATTACGAAGGCTGAAATAAGTAATACAATCAATAAGAAGGATTCATTAAAGGCATGAAAGAGGAATTGAAATAACCAGTCCCCTTCTGGCGGAGCTAACCATTGTAATCCACCAACGTCAAGATGGAATTGAGTGACAGGAATGTGTGGAGCAAATAAAACTATACCAGTCACACCGGCAATAATGATGAACTTAAGATTCTTTTTATTTGCAAAAACAAGGCCTGAAACGCCCATCCAAGCAATGAACATAAAGGCAAAATAGTGCGAATACATGGCTCCTGCGAAGGCTACACCTAAGAGAATCGCATCCAAGTAGGATTTCTTTTCGCCGAATAAGATTTTCAAATAGTACCATCCTGCCAATAAACTAAAGAACAAACCTGGGCTATACGGCCTTGCGAATTCTGAATTCATTATTGGAAAGTAAAGGAGCGAAAGAAACAGAGCCGCGTAAATTCCGGTTGACTTATTCACCCACTTCAATCCAATTTTATAAATCAAGAAAATAGAAAGCACTCCAAAAATGACAAAAGGGAACCTCATTGGCCCTTCGTTCATTCCGAACATTAATGACCAGGCTTTCATGAACACCTGAACACCTGCAGGATGCATATCCCCGGTCATCACTCCTTGATCAATTAAATCTGAAAAATTGGAATACTGTAAACGATTGATTGCACTCAGTTCATCATTAGAATAGGAGTGAATTAAAGAAATTGAAAAACGTAATATGAAACCAACAATCAAGATGACAGTAATTTCGATATGGCGTTTTATTAAGGACATTAATCTAATAATCGTTGACGACTAGCTTCATAAAGCATGACTCCTGCAGAAACAGAAACATTAAGTGAAGCAATTTGACCAGTCATTGGGATTTTTGCCTTCACATCACATTCTGAAAGAAGTTTAGTCGACACTCCATCTTCTTCAGAACCCATAATTATCGCTGTAGGAATCGTGAAATCAACGTCAAAGCAATTACTCTTAGTTTTTTCTGTAGATGCAACAATTTGCAATCCTAATTCTTGTAATTGATGCACAACCGCTGACAAATCAGCTTTTTGACAAACAGGAATAGTATTCAACGCACCAGCAGATGTTTTAATCGCATCTGAAGTTACTGTCACACTATCTTTGTGTGGAATTACAATGGCATGAACTCCATTACACTCTGCTGTTCTAGCAATTGCGCCAAAATTTCTAACATCAGTTAACCTATCTAAAATTAAGATTAAAGGAATTTTCCCTTCTTCAAACAACTTAGTGATAATAGGCGTTAGCGCATGATATTCAACAGGAGAAACTTGAGCAACCACACCTTGGTGATTCTTTCTTGTTAACCTATTCAACTTATGAATTGGAACAAACTGCAAGTTGTACGTCTTATTGGCCAACTCCTCTTTAAGCTCTTTGAAAAGCTCTTTATTCATCCCTCTCTGAATGAAGATTTTATTAATAGGACGCTTAGCTTTTACCGCTTCGATAACAGCTCTCACTCCGTATATAATATCTTCTGCTTCTTCGTTTCTCTCTTTGTACATGGTTCAAAAATAATTAATTCAATGCTGGCTTCGTGCTATTTCCGACAAAAATCAGAAATATGAACGCCAATACGCAAAGTCCGCCACCTGTCATAAAGGCTAAATCAAAATTTGCGGGATTGTTATTATAAAGTTGTTGTCCTAAGAAGTTCCCGAAAAGTATACCGAGCTCTAGCGCTATAAATAGAGTCCCCATTCCTCTTCCTTTATAGAGAGGATTGGCCAAATCTGCCGCCCAAGTAAATAATGCTGGTGATCCCATTCCTGAACCAATACCGTAAATTATGGCACCTATATTAAATTGGAATTCAGTTTCTGCCGTCCCAGTTAAATAGGAGGCAAAGATTAAGAGGAGGCAACAAAGCAACAAATTGTTTCGCGCACCAAACTTATCAGTCGTTTTACCGGCTACAAGTCTCGTGACAATTGTAAATCCTACATACACCAGCCAAAAGCTTCCTTTATTATCGAATCCTAAATGATCACTCAAGTCAGGAATCAATAAGAAGTACATACCGGCTAAACTGGCTGTAAGAAACATTACCATAGTTGGCTTGAATACTTCTAACCCCAAGAGTTCTTTTCTTTTCGGAAGGACTTTCTTCCAGAATGTATCGTAGCCTTGGTCTTTAGCGTTTTGCCGAACAATTGACTTATCTTCTTTAACAAAAAACAGTACAATTAGTGGTATCAACCCAAGAATTCCAGCAGTATAGAACAAACCATCCATTCCGAACATCCCTTTAACGGTAGACCCCATTCCTTGACCAAGACTAAAACCTAAAGTGAACATAACACCAAAAATACCCATAGCCTCTCCTCTCCTACCTTCAGGAATTAAATCTGCCACTAAAGCAGAAGCTCCCGTTGGTTGAAAACCTGTACTGATTCCATGTATAAACCTCAACATTAAGAAACCTGAAACCGTTGTAAACATTGGATATAAAAAAGAGATTCCGATAGAGACGATTACTCCGAAAAACATTACTGATTTTCTACTAATATTATCTGCTATTTTTCCTGAAAATGGTCTACACAAAGCAGCAGCTATTGTCCAATAACCTAAGACTTTCCACTTCTCATTTTCACCACCCAGACCCGTAATGTATTCATTCATTTCAGGGATAAGCATATTGAAGCTGATCATGAATACAAAAGTGTGTAAGCAGAGCATCCAGAAAGCAGTTGAGTACTTTCCTAATCCCCTGAAATATTCCACTATCAAATTCACGGTGCAAAAGTACTCTAAAATCCGATTCTAAAACATAAAAAAAGCCCCTATCCGACAAGATAGAGGCTTCTGATTTTAAATTGCCACACATGCTTATTCCTTGCAGCAATCTTTCCTTCTCTCCGCTTTTTTCTGTTTTCTTTCTTCCTGCTTTTCTTTAACAATGGCTTTTTGTTCATCTGTTAAAACCGCATCCAATTTCGTTCTGGTTCCATCTTTTTCAGATTTCACTTTATCCTTTAGCGCCTTCATCTCAGTATGTAAAACTGCCATTTGTTTGGCATGAGAAATATTGATTTCTTTCACCTTTACAGCTTGATCATTACTGAGAGATAATGTTTTCGTCATTTTCTCTGTTCTTTTTTCAGCCCTTTGTTCGGGTGTCATTTTCGACATTTTGTCTTTCTCAATGTTATCAGGTCTTTTATCTTCTTGCCCAAATGAAGAGATTGCTAATAATCCGGCAGCTAGTGTTATAATTTTTATGTTTTTCATAGTATTGTTTTTTAATTTCCACATTTAGGACTCGGAATATTGAAAAAGGTTTAACAGAGGTGTCAAAAAACGTTAAGTTTCGTATCAAAAGGGGCCTATAATCCACCTTTTCGATAGATTTAACCAAATATCTCTACTTTCTTTATAATGTCAGGCAACTCGCTGAAAATCACTAACGTCTTCAGACTACAAAATCAACATTAATGAAAAAACTACTTCTTGTATTCGGAATTATTCTCTCTTCAGTCACTATGTATGCACAAGAAATTTGTGACAACGGCATAGATGATGACGCAGATGGCGATATTGACATGAATGATGCAGATTGTGCCTGCAGTGGAATTGGTGGAGGCGGGTCTACTGTTACTTCTTTAATTCCAAACCCTTCTTTTGAAGATTTTACTTGCTGCCCAAACGGAGTAAGTGATTTACCATGCGCTGTTTCTTGGCAACAAGCATCTAATGCAACATCAGATTATTTCAACACTTGTGGATATACAGGAATCTTTAACTCAGCCAATTTGCCTTTACCAGGAGCTCCTGGCGGAGCAGGATATGCTGGATTTTATAGTAATGCAAACTGGGAAGAGAATATCGGAGCTTGTTTGAATTCGCCCATGACTGCTGGTGTTGATTATCAAATGGATTTAAATTTAGCTTGGTCGACAGGCTCACAAACACTTGATTTATCAATTTATGGAACTCCTAATTGCGGGGATTTGCCATGGAACACAAGTACTTGTGCTCCTGGATCTGGTGGATGGATTCTTTTAGGAACAACAACCGTAACTTTTGCAGCGAATCAATCATGGCAGCAAGTTTCTGTTTTCTTTACACCTCCATCAAACATTGCTGCCGTATCTATTGGAGGTCCTTGTGGAGGACAACAAGCAGGATCAAACTATTACTTCTTAGATGAGTTAACCTTAGCAACTGAAGCTGCCTTTTCAGGTGGAGCAATTGTTGAAACTGGCGGATGGTGTTCAAATGATTTAGATTTGGAAGCTGAAATTGATACTGTTGGCGGAGGATGGCAATGGTTTGATGCTGGAATCGCAATGGTTGGTGAAACAAATCAAAATCTTAACGGAATGCCTTATGGGCCTGGTGACTACACTGCTGTTTATACTTTAAACGGAGATTGTCAATCTGCTGATCATACAATAACTATCCCTGCTGCTCCGGTTGCAGACTTTAACTTTACCAATCAATGTGATGGCACGGCGCTTCCATTTACAGATGCATCAACAATACCAGCACCAGAAGTAATTACAAATTGGGATTGGGATTTTGGTGACGGTAACGTATCTATAGGTCAAAATCCATCTAATCCATATGCTGATGAAGGAACATACACTGTTTCTTTAACTGCAACTGATGGAAATGGTTGTACAAACACATCTACTCAAGACATTACGGTTTACCCGAACCCAACAGCTGATATAGAATTCATTATTAACGGTGTTTCTTCAAATACTGGTCTTGCCGGTGGATGTATCGCTGACTTGGTATCATTTGGAAACAGTTCTTCAATAACTGCACCCGATAACATCACAACGTGGGCATGGGACTTTGGAGATGGATCTACATCTAATTTACAAAATCCACCAGCAAAAAATTATGCTGCTGCTGGGAACTACAATATCACTTTAACTACTACTTCAAATAATGGATGTACGGACAATGTTGTGATTCCAATCACAATTGCACCTTCACCGGTAGCTTCTTTCACGGTTGTTGATGATTGTGCAGGAATTGCTGCGGCATTCGTAAACACGTCAACGGTTGGAACAGGAGTTATAACGCAATGGGATTGGACGTTTGGAGATGGTAACATCTCTGCACTTGAAAACCCTAATCATCCATACGGAACATCAGGAACTTATACAGTTGATTTAATTATAACGTCAGATTTAGGATGTACTTCAACTATTCAGGGAAATACAACTAGGTTCCCGAATCCTACGAGTGACTTTACAATTACTGATGAATGTGAATACAACGCTTCAACTATAGCAAATAATTCAACAATTGCTCTTCCTGACATTATCACAACATTTGCCTGGGATTATGGTGACGGTAATATTTCTGGAGTTCAAAATCCAGGGACCCATCCTTATGGAACTTTCGGGAATTACAATGCCCAATTAACCGTAACCTCAAGTAATGGATGTACTGACATATCAGTTGTTCCAGTTGATATACATCCAGAACCGACAGCATCTTATACAATTATTGATGAGTGCTTAATTAATAATGGTTCTTTCACTAATACGTCATCAGTTATTAGTGGTGCTATTTCAACTTATCAATGGGATATGGGAGATGGAAACACGTATGCAAGTACTGATGTTGATCACCCTTATGCGGTTTCAGGAACTTATATAACTGAATTAATCGCAATTACAGACATGGGATGTGAAGACACAATGACCTTTAATACTACTAGATATGCAATGCCAACAGCTGATTTCACAGTAACTGACATGTGCGTATACGACCCAATTACTGTAAATGATAATTCTACGGTTCTGGCACCTGAAGTTATTTCAACTCATGGCTGGACACTTGGTGACGGAAATATTGGCGCTGGAACAACAGCTAATCATCAATATGCGGCCGCTGGAACTTATGACGTTACATTATTGACTACAACAGCAAATGGATGTACGGATCAAGTTATGATTCCAGTAACCATCTATCCTCAGCCGGTTGCAGACTTTGTTACTACTGCGATATGTGTCAATACGCCTCCTACTAGCTTTGGAGATATGTCAACAGTTTCAAGTGGTGCTATCAACGATTGGGCGTGGGATTTCGGTGACGGACAATTTGGTTCAGGCCAAGGAACTCAGCACGCTTACGGAGTTGATGGTAACTTTATGGCAAACTTAACAGTGACTTCTGATTTTGGATGTGTACATTCATTGGCTCAAAATGTTATTGTTCATGAAAAACCAACTGCCGCATTTGTTTCTAATATTAATCAGATATGTTCACCAGGAGAAATAATATTTTCTGACTTATCGTTCGGTTTAACGTCTCCAGTGACTCAATGGAATTGGGATTTTTATGGAGGTCTAGGGACTTCAGGAGCAAGTCCGATAGTGAGTTATGTGAATAACAACTCTGCACCAGAATTGTATGATGTAGAACTTATCGTTACTAACGGATTGGGTTGTAAGGATACTGCCTTCGCTGCTGATTATATTGAAGTATTCCCAACTCCAGAAGCAAGATTTGGATTTAGCCCTAATGTATTAACCATTACGGATTCTGAAACTCAATTTTCTAATGGTTCTATTAATGCTGACGAATATGATTGGACATTTGGAGACAATAGTTTGATTTCAAACTTGACAAACCCTACTCATACATATCCGAATAACGCTGCAGGATCATATCAAGTTGAGCTAATTGCATACAATTATGGAAGAATGTGTTCAGATACAACCACAATGATAGTTGATATTCAAGACGTAGTTATCTTTTATGTTCCGAATATTTTCACACCAGATGGTGATGATTACAATGAAATCTGGAAACCAGTATTCTTCTCAGGATATGATCCATATGACTACCACATGACGGTATTCAATAGATACGGAGAAATCGTTTGGGAATCTTATAATGCTGATAACGGCTGGAACGGACATTACGGAAATGGCGGATTAGTTGATGACGGAACTTACGTTTGGTCTGTTGACTTCAAAGAAACTATGTCGGACAAAAGACATAGACACAATGGCCATGTCACCGTTTTAAAGTAAATTAGGAAAAATTAATCTTATGTATAAACTATTAAGCCTGCTGGTTGTTATTTGCAGTACTTCATTGGTAACTGCGCAGACACCAAACAACTGTGATGATTACACAACCACCGGACCTTCTAGTTCATCATTCAACCCCAGCCCTGATGTTGCCTGTACTGGAAATGTACCCGGATTAGTAAATGGAACAGCCGCTTGGTCAGGAACTTCTTGCTCCGGAACGCTTATTTCAACTTCTACAACTGGCGCAGTTACCTGTATGACTTTAGCTTATACAGCAGTAAACACAAATGATTTTGCAGTAATAACAACTGATGGTGGAGGTGTTTTAACCATTACTGGAATTAATGTTGGAGTTGCTGGAACTACTATTGGACCTTATAATTGTGGAACTGCTCCTTACGGAGATGTTTCAATTACAGTTTGTTCAACGATTCCTTTTACGGTCGTAACTCTTACTAATACTGGCTGTTCATCAGGATGGGTAATTAATTGTGGTGGATGTAGTGGAAACTTACCGGCAGCTGGTGCAGATGATTTAACGACAACATTATGTGGTGGTACAATTGATTTGAACTCATTAGTAACCGGTGACCCAGGAGGAACTTGGGAGGAAACAACATCTTCAGGACAATTCACACCAGGTACTGGAATTTTTGATGCGAACGGCTTAACAGCAGCAACTTATAACTTTTTATACATTCACACTGATGGATGTGGTGCATTTGACACTGCTTATTTCAACGTAACTGTTGGTGGTTCAGGTTCTGCCGGTGTAGATGGAAATTCAGCCATTTGTAATACACCAGGGAGTACTATTGATTTAGATAACCTACTTGTTGGGGCAGATCCCGGGGGGAATTGGGAGGAAACGACATCTTCAGGACAGTTTACAGCTGGATCAGGACTATTTGATGGCTCAGGACTAGGAACGGGCGTTTACAACTTTTTATACATTGTGCCCGCAATTGCTCCATGTTTAGAAGATACATCTGAATTTGCTATTACTGTTGCTCCGCCTCCTGGGGCTGATTTTGAATGGGAAATAAATAGTGCTACTTCAGCTAATGGGGACCTTGGAGGTTGTATGACTTTCCCAGTTAACATGACAGACTTTTCTACAATAGCCTTACCAGGAACTATCGATTCTTATTCTTGGGATTTCGGAGATGCTCAATTTTCATCTGACCAAAATCCAACTCATCAATACGGTGCTGGTGGAAATTATATTATTGAGTTAACTGTTACTTCAAATGGTGGATGTACTAGCACTTTCTCTTTACCAATTGAGATATTACAAAGCCCAGATATGGCGATCAACTTTAACACCCCTACTTGTTATTTGTTCACTGATGGGTCAATTGTAGTTAATACTACTGGTGGCTCAGGGACCGAAGTATTCACTATTACTGATTCACTTGGAAACACTTTGAATACAGGAAACTCAAATGCAGCAAACAACTTAGGCGAAGGTTGGTATTACTTAAACGTAGATGCTGGCTCAGGCTGCGCTCAAATTGACTCTGTATTTATTGATGATCCAGACGAGATGACAATTGATTTAGAATTAACCAATCCTGCATGCTATGGTATTCCAACTGGAACTGCTGAGGTTGGCTTTGTATATAATGCCGGTGGTGATTTAAACAATATTTCTTATTTCTGGAGCCCAAATCCAGGGGGACAATCAGGAGTTGGAGCCGATAGTACTGGATCAATGAATGAAGGACCATATACAGTAACTGTAAATGATGATAATGGATGTTCTGAAGTGTTTGACTTCTTTGTACAATATCCTCCAGAATTAATATTCAATGATATAGGATCTGATCCGGCTTACTGTCGTCAGTTTGGATATCAATCAGGAAACGGAGTTGTTTTTGCTTCTGCGGCAGGTGGAACACCAGATTACAATTACCAATGGGAAAACCTTGGAACTGGAGCTACTTCAATTAATACGACTTGGGGGGGACTTAATCCTGGATCATATGAAATGACCGTATTTGATAATAATGGATGTGTTTTAACTCAAGTTGTTGAATTAGATTCATTGAATCCAATATCTGACTTTGAAGCGACATCATTACAATTTACTGGTCCTGCACCTTATGAAGGAACTGCACCAGTTGATGTTGTGTTCACTAACAACTCATTGAATTTCGCTAATCCAAACAATCCAAATGCGGACACAACTTTCTTCTGGAACTTCAATCACGACATTACTAGTCCAGGTTTAGGGTGGCAGATTTCTCATGATCCAACTGAGGTATTTGACACGACTTATACAGGAGAACGAATTTATGAAGTTTGCCTTGTGACGATTAATAAGAATGGATGTACGGATACTTTATGTAAAGACCTCATCATTCACGAACTTCCGAAACTAATCACTCCAAACGTATTCACACCGGGAATCGACAATGCGAATGATGAGTTTACATTTGAATTCAGATCACAAGCTGTTTCTGAATTTAAAGGAGAAATATTTGATAGATGGGGTAAAAGAATGTTCATTTTCACGGACATCACAGATGCATGGGATGGAACAACTTTGGGAGGCAATGAAGCAACTGATGGTGTATACTTCTATACATACGAAGCAGTCTTCACAAACGGAGAAACGCAGGCCGGTCAAGGAACGGTTCAGCTGATTAGAGAAAAATAATCTGACAAAAATCATATAATAAAAGGCGTCTTTATTGCAAGGACGCCTTTTTTCTTGCCCCAATAAATCGTACCTTTGGCGCGCATTATTCTTTTAACTTAAATTATTTATAGCATGCAACTGTATAATAAACTAAGTGGTAAAGAGAGAGAAGCATTGATTGACAAAGCTGGCGAAGATCGCCTCACCATCTCTTTCTACGAATACCATCAACTCAACAATCCTGAGATTTTCAGAAACCATCTATTTATAGCATGGAATGATCTTAATGTCTTAGGGCGAATTTATGTTGCAAAAGAAGGAATCAATGCACAACTCTCGGTACCTGCTCCAAAATTTGAAGAATTCAAAGCTCATCTTGATTCCATTTCATTTTTGAAAGACATTAGATTAAATGTCGCTATTGAGCATTATAATAAGTCATTCTTGAAGCTGAAAGTAAAGGTTAGAGACAAAATTCTTGCTGATGGCTTAACTGACGATACCTTTGATGCCAGCGATAGAGGAAAACATCTAAAAGCTCAAGAGTTCAATGATTTGATAGATCAAGATGACACTATCCTCATTGACATGAGAAATCATTACGAAACTGAAATTGGGCATTTTCAT
>JBLFXO010000059.1:0-14337 GCA_047609865.1 Arenicella sp. | reverse complement strand
AAAGTTAAATTGCTTTGGGTGATTTGCTTGCTGACTTTCTTTATGTCGGCTGCCTTAGATAACCTAACTACGTCTATTGTGATGATATCAGTTATTAGAAAACTGATTGATTCAAAAGAGTCTCGTTGGTTGTTTGGTGGATTTATAATTATTGCTGCAAATGCAGGTGGTGCTTGGTCGCCAATTGGAGATGTTACAACAACCATGCTTTGGAATAACGGCCAATTACCTGAAACAGGGGTGATCGTCTTTAATTTAATTATTCCTTCATTAGTTGCACTTCTAGTTCCTCTTGGGTTAGCGACATTCTTTGTCAAAGGAGTTGTTAAACGTCCTGATAAAGTTGAAGCTATAGCTGGCCACGAAGCGGCTGAGGTAACTAAGTTTGAAAAAACATTTGTTTTCTTTTTAGGTCTAGCAGGCTTATTATTTGTGCCGGTTTTCAAAACAATGACACATCTTCCTCCATTTACTGGGATGATGTTATCATTAGGTGTTCTTTGGGCAGTAACTGAGTTAATGCATGGCAAGAAAACAGGTGAACTTAAAAGGAACCTATCGGTAATATCGGTACTTCAAAAAGTAGATACCGCTTCTGTATTATTCTTCTTAGGGATTTTAATGGCAGTTGGTGCTTTACAAGAAGTAGGTCACCTAAATACTGTTGCAGGATTCTTGGATACAGCAATGGATGGTAACATCTATACGATCAATGTTTCTATTGGATTGTTGTCTGCAATTGTAGATAATGTTCCCTTAGTAGCTGCGGCTCAGGGCATGTATCCGGTAGCCGAGATGGGTGATTTTGGGGCTTCAGGTAAATTCTGGCAGTTCTTAGCTTATTGTGCCGGTACTGGTGGATCTGCTTTGATCATAGGTTCTGCCGCAGGGGTTGCTGTAATGGGACTTGAGAAAATCAGCTTCGGTTGGTACATCAAGAAAATCAGCCTCTACGCGATAGTTGGGTATTTGGCAGGTGCAGCTTGCTATTACTTCATGTACTCATAGCTAATATTTCCTAGTTAATAACTTCTAACCACCGTCTTTTGGAGGATTGGTTTATTGAGTACTTTTCCAAAGTATTTGGGATTGGTATGTTCTTTTGTAACGATTAAATCACCTTCCCGTTAATAAATAAAACCAACAAAATATGGGCGCTTTTGCTTTTTTATTACAAACTACTGGACTTGATAGCCTAAATGTGGCTCAACAAGCGGAGAAAGTTACTGACTTAACTAAAGAGATCAAAGTTTGGGATTTAATTATCGGAATTGATCCTAATACGGGTGAGATAAGTATATCTAACTTAATTGTGATGATATTGCTTTTCACGCTATCTATCGTGACTATTTATATTTTCGTTGAAAGATATTTATCAATCACTAAATCCTTGAAAGAAGAGCAGAACTTTATGGTTCGCGTCAAGGAGTACTTGCTTGATGGCAAAATTGACGCGGCAAGAGATCTTTGTTCTAAAACAGATAATCCAGCAGCAAGAATGGTTGAAAAGGGAATTTCTAGAATTGGAAAACCAATGAGAGATATCGTTAGTTCTATTGAAAATGTAGGAAAATTAGAAATCTATCATCTTGAAAAGAGAATGAGTATTTTGGCAACCTGTTCGGGAGCCGCACCAATGATTGGTTTCTTAGGAACAACATTAGGAATGATTCACGTTTTTCACGCCATGCGTTTTGAGGCTTCATTTGATATATCAACTATTTCAGGTGGTATTATGGAAGCCATGATTACGACAGTAGCAGGATTAGTTGTAGGTATTATAGCTTATATGTCATACAATCACTTAGTTGCGAAGGTTGACAAAGTAATCCATCATATGGAGAGCTCATCTATTGAGTTCTTAGATTTATTGAACGAACCAGGGAAATAATTGTATGAACTTAGGAAGAAGAAATAAAGTTAAGGCGGAAGGCGGTATGTCTTCAATGACTGACTTGGTGTTCTTGCTGCTGATATTCTTTATTATTATCAGTACGCAGACAAATGACGTTTTGCCGGTTGATTTACCAAAGAATAGTGATGGGGAAGCGAGTCCGACACCTTCAATAGTTGAGTTAGGAGTTACGGAGAATAGCCTTTATTTCTTTGACGCGAATAACCCGGAGAATTACACTTTTGAACAGGTTATTCCGATTTTGGATAGTAAGATGTCTAAGGTCGCAGAAAAGAATTTGAAGGTTACTGGAGATAAATCAGCAAACTATGACGCCATATTTAACATTATCGCCCTAGCGAAACAAAGAGAGTGGAAACCCGTATTAGCATATGACAGATAGGGGCAAGGTATTTGTAGAAGTAGAAAGGAAGCCTTTAAATAAAGGCCAATAAAGGAAGGAGCAAACCATGAAGACGATTAGACAAAGTTTACAAGCATTAAAAGAAGAAGATCATAGAAGAGCATTATATGCCGCTTTGGTTTTCATCATGCTATTAATCCTGTTTTTCTTATTGGTAAGTCTTGAAGTACCAGATCCACCTCCAAAAGAGGAGATTATTGAGATTTCAATGGAAGATATTGAATTTGATTTAGGATCTCAAGCTGAGGGCGGAAGTCAGAGTTCAAGTGAAGAGTCTGTTGTTACTCCAGTACCTCAAAGTGATCCAGCGCCAGATGTTGATACTCAAGTTGAAGAGTCTGTTGTTGTTCCAACTGGAACAGGAGGTGACGGAACAACTTCTACTAATGAAAACGTAGATAAGCCAGATGATGCTCTTGCATTTCCTGGCAGTGGTCAAGGACAAGGAACTGGAACAGGGTCTGAATTTGGTCAAGGTGATGGCGTAGGTGGCACAGGTCACGGAAATACCCCAGGACCGGGATCTTACAATCCTAACAGAGCAAGAATTAAGGAACCTACATTCAACGGCTCTGCTCAAGAAGAAGGTAAAATTGCTCTAGATATCTATGTAGATGCTACGGGTAAAGTGGTTAAGGTTAAGTTTAAAGAATCTAAATCTACTTCTGGTAGTGATTATTTGAAAAAGTTAGCTGAGAAAGCTGCACTTACCATGAAGTATGATTCTAAGCCTGGTGCAGGATTAGAGTATGTTGGGTATCAAATTTTTTCATTCAAGAAATCATAGCAAATCATTTTAATAATTATTCACAAGCCATAGATTGGCTTTTTAGTCAGCTGCCCAATTATCAAAATGATGGAGCATCTGCTTATAAGCCTGGTTTAGGGAATATTATTTCTTTGCTGGATGCAATTGATAATCCGCATTTAAAATTCAAATCAATACATATTGCCGGAACCAATGGTAAAGGCTCAGTGTCACACATCTTGGCTTCAGCTTATCAAGCTGGTAGATATAAAGTAGGGATATTTACTTCCCCACACATCTTTGATTTCAGAGAGCGTGTTAAAATTAACGGAGAACTGATTTCAGAAGAGGCAGTCGTAGATTTCATTAATCTGATCAGAGAAGTAGTAGATCAAATTGGAGCGACCTTCTTTGAGATAACCACGGCATTGGCCTTTCATACCTTTGCTGAAAGAAAAGTTGATATTGCTATCATTGAAACAGGCTTAGGAGGAAGATTAGATTCAACTAATGTCATCTTGCCAGCACTTTCTGTTATTACCAATATCGGACTAGATCATCAATCATTTTTAGGTCATACGATTGAATTAATTGCTTTTGAGAAGGCTGGAATTATTAAGACGGGAATCCCTGTTTTGATAGGGCGAAAGCAAGAGGGCACGAATGAGGTGTTTGCAGAAGCTGCAAAAAAGAACTCTACAATTGTTCACTATTCTGAGTTTAAAGATGTGAAATCTGACCTTTTGGGAATGTATCAAAAAGAAAACCTATCAACAGCCTTAAAGGCATTGAGTATTCTTCATGATACTTTTCCTATAAATAAGGATTTGATACAGAAAGGATTGAATCAGGTGGCTGAAACTACAAATTTCCGAGGGCGTTTTCAAATGTTAGCTCAATCGCCACTAACAATGTTAGATGCTGCTCATAATTCTGATGGCGTAAGAAACCTACTTTGTGAGTTAGAACGTCTATCCTTCAATAATCTTCATATAGTTTACGGTTCTTCAAATGATAAAGAAGTTGACGTAGTTTTTGCCTTGATGCCAAAGACAGCTCGTTATTACTTAACAACTTTCGATTCTAAAAGAAGCTTGAACTCAGAAGAATTGGCAGCCTTGGCTGTTAATAATGAACTTAGCTACCAGCTTTTTGACTCGTCTCGGAAAGCATACAATGAGGCCAAAAAAAAAGCTGCCAAAGAAGATATGATCCTCATATTTGGCAGCTTCTATATCATGAATGATATTTTAGATTAATTATTCTTTAATCAATCTCAGTTTTTCAATGCCGTTCTCGTGAGTAATCACAATTTGATAAATTCCATCTGCAATTGAACTGATGTCGAACTTCACCTCGTCAATTGCTAGTTGTGAAACAATTTTACCATTTAAGTCTACAATAGAAATTGATTGAATTCCTTTCAGTTCAGCTAATCCTTCTAAAGCAATTTGGCTTGAAGCAGGATTAGGGTAAAGACTGATCAATGTCGTTTGATTCTCATTGAAACCGATACTACTAACTTCAGTGCATTCTGAAATTTTAATACAAGTTCCAATTGATACTTGAACCGCATAGTTTCCGTTTGAAGTTGGTGTGAAGTCTTGACTTGTTGCTCCAGCTATTGCAGAATTACTGTCATCACAATCTAACCATTGGTAAGTTGCGCCGCTTTCTGTAGCTGTTAATGTTTGAGAAGCCAGTGTTACCGTGCTGTCAACTGTTGTCACACTTAAAGTCAGGTTAACCAGTGAATCACAACCATAAATTGAAGTGTAAGATTGAGATACAAGACCTGCGTTTGATGAGTCTAGTAGAGTGGTTCCGAACAAGTAAGTTCCATCTTCACAAATTGTTGCTCCAATAGATTCCACATATTCTTCACCGATAACCACGTCTTGAGATGTTAAATCAGGGCAAACTCCGTTTGTATTATATGTGATTGTATAAGATCCAGCAGTTGAAGCTCCCAAATCAATCTGACCGGTAGTGCTGTTTGTGAAGACGACTCCACCGGGTCCCGTAAATAATCCTCCTGGTGTAGCTATCGATCCAGCAGTCGGATCAGCATCACTTTGACAATAAGAAGCCGCATATGCAAAAGAAGGATCATCTGAAGCATCAATAGTTATATCATACGTTTGAACATCAACGCAAGGTGCGCTTAATGAATAAGTAATAGTGTAAGGTCCGCCTGTTGTTGAAGCGTCTAAATCAATTTCACCTGTGTTAACATCTAAAAATACAACTCCCGCCGGGCCAGTAAATGTTCCACCAACATCTCCAATGATATTTGCCGTTGGATCTGAGTCAGCTTGACAGTAGTTTGTTGATCCGTAATCAAACGAGGCATCCGAGCCTATTATTTCAACAACAGTGCTTACCAGACTGCCTGCACCTGTTCCATAAATGTAATCTATGACATAGTTTCCTGGAGTTGAGGTTGATGGTGTTATTTCACCACTTCCAAAATCTATTGTTAATCCAGTAGGGCTAGATGAAAAAGTGCCTGTGAAGTTTCCTGCAATCGCAGGGAGATCTGGAGCATCTGATGTGCAATAAGTTGCCATACTGTATGCTATCAATGTTGGAGGATTTTCTGTCAAACTTAACATTGAACCACCTCCGCCACCAGCTCCTGGGGCGTCACCTGTGGTATTGAAGTTCAAGTTGACTCCCATTCCTATTCCAAACACATCAATTGTTCCTGTACCATTTGTAGGGGCCACCCAGTTTACTATGAAAGTTGTCGATCCAACACCACTCTTTGCTCCTAAATGTTCTGGATATTCAATTCCTGCAACATTAGAGATTTGAGTGTTACTTGAAATTACTGAAGTGAAATCTCCACCTTGGCCATTTGTACTTGTTAGCGCATTGGCTTGAAATCCAAAATTATTATAAAGATTATTTATTACAGTAAACTCCATACTGTAATCTTCTCCTGCATCATAGGATGTCACTGAAGTAGAAAACTCATCTTTAAGTACTGCTGAAATCATTGTAGTAGATCCTGTAGGTGAGTGACATGCAGCGCAAGTTCCAACCGATAGTGGTCCGCCAGTTCTATCTTGCCCTAAAATAGCGGCTGCACCACCAGATCTAGGGTCTTTTGGATGAAAGGGTGTTAATTCAATTTCTTCAATTCCAGTAAATGTTGAGAATCCCGCGAATGCCACTGCCGTAATCGCGCTAATTAGAATAAGTTTTTTCATAAAGGGTGTTTATAGAACCACGAATTTTTGTGATTTCATATTTGATATTTGGATGACGTAGGTTCCTTTTTCCAAGTTGCTAATATCCAGAATTATATTTTGAGCAGAATTCGTTTGTTTGTATAATACTTCCTGGCCTTGAAGATTGTATATCCTCAATTCTTCAAAATTACCTCCTGTTAATGAGATGTTTAAAATTTCCTTTGCTGGATTTGGGTAGAGTTTAAACGACTCAATTTCTTGAATTGTCTCTTCTTGACCAGCCAATGCATCATTTTGAGTTCCAAAGGTTGGAGTCAAGTAGTCAAAAGGTCCATCTCCGTTCGGGAGTCTACCATAAGTTATGTTAAAGTGTTGTTTAGGAAAGTCCACGTCATCTATTGCAAATCCAAGATCGTTGGATAAGAATACTCCTTCACCACTTCCGTTTAATTTGAAGTTAGCATGAACCCCACTTTGTGTCATTTGACTATCACACCAAACAATGAAATACTCGTCAGGTTGTAAGTCATAAGCTGGGAAAGTCCATTTTAACAAGTTTCCACTTTTGTCAGAAAGATGATATCCGGCCAAGTCAATTGCTGATGCTGAATTGTTGTAAATCTCAACCCAATCATCATAATCGCCATCAAGGTCTGCCGCAATTGAACCATTCTTAGTTGAGATTTCATTAATCACTAAATCTCTTCTCGGAATTAAAGTGTAGAATTCATAAGCAGCGCGAAGTGGGGAGAATTTACCTGCAGTTGCATTGTCGGCATAAAAGTAATATTGAACATCACTTCCTAAGATTGTAATATCAACCCCGTATTGTCCATCACCGGCTGCACCATCATTGTTAGCTCCATCATCAAACATTTCAACATATGAAAAGGTATCGAACTTATCGTGTCTGTAATACAAGAATACTTGGTCAGCATCTACCGCATCACAATTGAAAGTTATCATGGTGTACAAATCCGGTTGTACAGGATTCGTAGATTCATTTGAAATGGTAGGTTGATTGGCATTGAACTCAGGTAATGTATAAATGTAAGTTTCTCTCGCGGTCATTAATGGCTCTAATCCAACTCTTAATCCAAATCCCGTACCAACACTAGCTGTCAGGTTGTCTAAGAAGTTCTGATAAGTGTACTCATTGAAAGTCTCATTTTGACGATCAGCATCAATTAAAGTGCTCATCATTTGAGCTCTTACCATATAGTCACCATTATTGATGTTCTCTTCCATGATAGTTTTGAAATGAGCCGTGTACATTCTCTTATAAATTGGCATACTCAATAATCTTCCGATTAGCGGCCTGAAATCAGGATCACCAATATGCAAGTAGGGGTCTTGGTTTTGAATGTCAGTTTCACTCAAAGGGAATAAGTTGGTTCCATTCCAGAGTAAACCTCCAAATGACATATTCACATCCCAGAGAATAATGCTCCATTTTCCATTATCCATTTGATAGAAATAGAAATTATGCCCGAAAGCTGTATAACCATCATTGTGAACCAAAGCACTGCTCAATGCAAGGAACCATAGAACTCCATCAACATCCAAAAACTGATCAATGTTTGTAGAGTTAAATTCTAATTCATAAGTGAAATCCTGAAGTGCTTTAAGGCCATAAAGAGATTTCATGTCATAAAGTGTATCGTAAGTGATTGTGTCAGGATGATAAGCTAAATTTGAGTTATCACCAAAAATGTCAAAGGCAATAGGGTCACATTTGAAGAACGGATTCTTGCTTGATCCATAATGTTCTTCTAAAAATTCGTTGTCAACGGATTCTGTATTCGTGTATATTCCAATATAGTCAGTATTGATAGCCAGTCTCACGAAGCTTCCACGTGGGCCATTCATGTACTTGTTCGCAATTTCATAAGTCAAAGCCTCTCTTACCATACTTGGGTCCGTGAAGCAATTCGCCAACTTAATTTTGTCTTTGCCTTGAAATTCTTGACCAGCGATAATGTAGTTTAAGTCAATATTGAATGGATTCTTATCACTGTTTGCGTCCTGAGAGCTATTCCCCTTATAACGCACCCCGCAACTGTCAAACTTGCAGCCATTTATAGTGATATCTGCTAAGATCCTTCCCGTTCCTGAACCCGTTCCAGCAGTTAAAGCAGCCAAAGAATCTAATCTGAAATCCCAATTGGTATCGTAGAAATCAATATTAATGTCATTGATGAAATTAATATCGAACATACCTTGCGCTTGTGAGGCAGGCGAAAACCCTAAAATTGCAATAATTGGGAGTAAAATTCTTTTCATAAGTTGAAATTAAGCAAATATTATCTAAGTATTAAGACTATCAACGGGATAGCTTTTAAAAGGTTGGTGTTCATCTTTTACTAACCCGTTAAAAACAGCAGATTATTTTCATTTCCCAAATACTCACAAAAACTCGAAAGTGCCCAGGCATTTTCATCATAAGTTAGACCCAGAACTATTGAGTTTCTTTTTTCCCAAGAAGACTTAAAAGTAATGTTCATTTCAAAATTTTTCAAATGCACATCTTCCCATTTAATCACCTTGTTTTCACCTCTTCTTACATGGTGAATGCCTGATCGGGAAAGTTTGAATTGTCCGCAATCTACTTTTTCATTCTTCTCGAAGGCAGTAAGCCAGCTTTGAATTTTTTTCCTTGTTACCAGATTATATAAGGCGTCTAAAATATTATTGTAGAATAATTCGGCCTCTTTTTCTCCAAGCCCAAATGATTTTCCAAACACAATTTTGAGAGGCTTTTTTTCACCTTCAATGTGAACATGAATTTGATATTCCATGCTGGTTTTAATGCCATGAACACTGTTCTTTGTCTTACTGTATGTAATTCCCGTACAACGGTCTAAAGTGAATGCTTCACCCGCCCAGGAAATTCTATTGTCTTCAATTTCAATTCGCTTTATTTTCACTAAAGCTCCAGTCTTAAATTCTTGAGAGAAATTAACATGATAATTTGAAGGAAGATCATAAGCACTTCTTAATTGCCCAATTTGCTCTCTAATTTGCTCTTCTGTTCTTTCTTCTTTGAAACGATCAATATTCAATGTTTTGAAGTAGGTCGCAACATCACCTCCTTTATTAACTAAGAAATTAAATACCAAGTCCTTTTGATGTTCAAGATGAACATGTAAATAATGTCTGTCCTCTTTATATGCAATGATGTCCCAAGATTTGATTTTGTCATAACTCAATGCGGTCTTTGAACCACTAGCGTTTTCTCTTATTTCTATCCCTTCAGGATGTCCGATAAAGGAGATTACATTACCTTGTTTATGTTTTTGAGGAAGCGAGTCGAAACCAGCTATTCCACTTACATAGCGCAACTTTTCATGAAGTGATGTGTATGATTTGAATACGGCATTCTTGCCGATTTCATTATTAAGTTGTCGTCTGTCTAATATTTGCATGAGCCCAAAGTGACTATAAATATAGCAAATAAAAGCCCGTATTTGAGCAGCAAGACGGGCCTTAATATGGTTAAGTATTACTTTTATACTCTTCTAAATTTCGTCAGTTTGGATTTTCAAATTTCGAAAGATCAAATGGTATTGAAACGTTAACTTATAAATTGCCTGAATTAACAATTAATGGTTCCTTCAATGTTGCGAAGAGTATATGAGGTATTCCCATTTAGCCCATTCACAATTAATGAAAAGCTTTCAGTTGCTGGATTAGAGAATACTTCAAGGCTCACATTTTGATATTCGTCAAAGCCAACAGAAGATAAAGTGCTGCAGGCGGCAATGTGTGAACATGAACTATTGTCGATAATACATGCGTATGATCCGTTTGAAGAAGCTATAAAAATTTGTGGTGTGGCTTCGACAACTTCTGAGTCATCTTGGCAATCTATCCATTGAAAAGTTGCAACAGTTGCATCTGAAGTCAATGTTTTTTTTGTGTAAAAGAAACATCTAAAGCTGGCCCGTTTGCAACATCAAAAGTATCAGCAGTGACGCATCCGTTGCTATCAGTAATTAAGACCGCTTATTCTCCTTGGGCCAAATCACTTTAATCTTCAGTTGTTGTGTTCCATCCATTTGCCTTAGACAGGAGAAGGGAGCTGCTCCAGTTAAACTAAATTCAATACTTCCGTCATCTTCATCTAGACAACTTAAATCAGCAGTCATGTCTGCAATTGTAGATGCAACAAAAGGCGTGTAATCAACAGTGACTTTGAAGAATAAATCAATCGTAGCTCCGAAATAGTCAAATTGATTTACTAAAGCAGAAGCGGTGAAATCCACAAGAAAGGTTGGGCTAAGGGATTATAATCAGCCGGGCTAATACTCCATGAATTTGCAATACTTCCTCCAGTACAATTTATTGCAGATCCATTTACGACATTACCACTAGCCATATCGTTGAAAGTAATTGGGTGAGACCCTTCGCCGTCTGCAATGGGATTCATAAAATCAATGTCAATTGAAGACAGCATTCCTGAGTTTGTGCGTGTCGAGGTGAGGCCTCCAAGTATTTTGACCTAGCAGTTTGCCTAGTTTCTTCATCAAATCCAGAATAAATATCACCCCTGGTCATTTCCATAGCAGTCGTCATATTAAATGTAATATCGTAAACAGCGACCTGGCTAAATGATCCAAGTGAGTTTAATAAAAGAGTGAATAGTGTTTTCATATAATAAAGTTTTTCTTCAAATTACATGGCATTCATGAGAAGGCAAGGGTATAGTTAATTCTTTAACTCATTTATCTAGAGCTGATTTTCAAGGCCAATCCCATCTTGCTCTGAATCCTCGACAATCAAAATGTAAGCTCATTTTACCAGGGTATAATCCTAAGCCTCCTTTATTACCGACAATTTTTTGAAGCATGTCATATAGAATTTTTTTGTCTTGCAGGTTTGATTTTCCATTATTGTCAACGTCATCTACGCCAATATCAATGGCTCTTCCGAACATGTGTTGGCTATATGATGCTCCACTACCGTCTGTATTTAATTGCGGATGTCTGTGAGAATTTCTGATATGAAATCCATACTTATTATAGCCTTCTTCATCCAAATGCTGAATCAATTCGAGCATCATAAATAGAACGTTTTTGTCGATCAACCAAAATTGTTCGAATTCTGGAAAGGGATTTGATTTGTAAGTTTTATAATATGTGTCGTGAGCAATGAAATCTGAAACCTTAAAGTTCCCTATGATTTTCAAGTTCATTTGACTGCCGTAGACCTTATAGTAAGATTTATCTTTCAATTCTTTGATGAATTTTCCATTAGGATGGGAGTAGTTGATGTATTGAGTGTCTAATTCAGAATAGTGCACTTTTTCTAGTTGACCCAGCGCATTTTCAATTCCTTTTTCGGTGAGAACATCTTCTTGAATTTTTGCTTGATAAAGTTCTTCATTTTTTAGATTCTCTGTGTTGCATGAGAGCATAAGAAGACCAAGGGTCGCAATTATTAATTTCTTCATTTGTTTTGACTTAGGTTTATTTAAATCAAGATACGTGATGGCTGGAAGGTGAAATGTTAAGAGATGTTAGATGAGAGAGTTGATAAGAAATATTAACTTAATTTTTGTGAAATTAGCCTTTTAAAAACCATTCTGTGGCCGCTTCTTCTGTTGAGAAAAGCTTTAATGGCATTTTTGGTTTGTTTATACCTAGGAAGAAATTCATCACCAAAATCTGAAGATAACCCTGTACAATAATTCCAACCTTGTCAAAAATTGGAGGATGATTTTGAAAGTATTTCCTGGCTTCCTGTGATATTTTTCCGTCTCGAACATGGACCATGAGAAATTTGCAATCACCCATAATCTCTTCTGCCTTAGCTGTCATTTCTTGGGCATGACTCAATTCAATTGTTTCTCTCATGACGTCTAATGGCATGCTCAATAAAATTCCATTATCCAAAATTTTAAATTCGTTAACGCTTGTTGTTAAAATGGGTTCCAATTGCTTGATTTTGACTTGATTCAATTGTAAGGTATAAAAAAGGAATGAATACTCATGTCTTCTGAAGGAATGTATTCCTGTAAGCCAAAATAGTTAAATATTGATTTTTGAAGCTGTAATCTTAACATAAATGAAGAATATCCGTATACTTAAGAGATGGTTATTTTGTAGATGGAAAATTATTATTTAGCGAAATCAATTAAATCCCCTTTAATTAAGGGGAATGTCGTGAGCGGTGAGATCATCATTCAAGGGCGCAGCTATCCTGAAAATGCTGTTGAATTCTATAAGGATTTCTTAGAGTGGTTTGTTGAACTTAAATCTTTAAACCTGCCATCAATAAAGTGCACAGTTGATATGGAATACTTTAATACTTCAACTGCCGGTATCCTTTTTGATTTTATTGGAAAAGTTGCAGAGTATAGTACTCATTCTAATGTTCAGATAGTCTGGGTTTACGAAGCAGATGATTATGAAATGGTTTCTAAAGGAAGAAGTCTCAAGGAGACTTTTGGAGATCTTTTTATTCTGGAAGAGAAAAAGGAGTAGTTGTTGAAAATTGTCTGTGTTCATTCCTTCGTAAGGAATGATCTAAAATGGCGTCCTCTGTTATTATTATTAAAGGTTCTTCAAAATGATTAAGATTCACCAAATAATATTTTCTATAATTCTATCGTTGAGTTTTCAAAGTGCAACTTCACAATCTTTAATGTTTGGTTTGGGAGGGAGCTACGGAACCGATATCAAACAGTTCGCTCCAAATGCCAGAATTTATTATGGCTTAAATGAACACATTTGTTTTGGACCCGAGTACTCTTATTTTCCTACTGTTACTCATGGAGGTTATGAAGTTCAGTTAAGCGAATTTGGTTTTGTTGCCCACTACATTTTTGAGATTAAAGAAAAGGTCGGTCTCTTCCCATTGCTAGGTTTTAACTATAGTGTAGAAAAAGAATCTCACAATGGAGAAAGTGAGAGCGTAGATGCGTTTGCAGCATCATTCGGAGGAGGATTTCATGTCAATGTCGGGAATTGGTTACCCTTTGCAGAGTATAAATTTATCACAGGGAAGCTTAGCCAGAGCACTATTTCTGTTGGACTTTTATATAATCTTCACTTCGGGAGTGATAAACATTCTGAAAAAGAACATCATTAGAGCTTTCAATTATCAATTGCCCTCAACCTGTGTCTTCAGCTCATTGTTGAACTTATTATAACCAATTGCCATTATTTTAGAAACTGTTTTTCCGAACATCCAAGTCATTCCAGAATTAGGTTCATCAATTTGAATCAGTCTGGTCTTCTTATCAGTCAAAGCAATTAGTTTATAAAAATGCCGATCAGTCATTCCCATTGAAAAAGCATCTCCTTCCCATCCAAAAGAATATCCATCAATAATAATGTTGTGCTCGTATTCATTCATTTTTTCTTTTTCGGCATCCGGTTTGAATTTTGCAGAAATCTTACCTCCATTCACAAAGTCACCTTCAACTCCTTGTAAACCGGAAGTGCTCCAGTTTGGCATTTTTTCAAAATCGGTTAAAACTTCCCATACCTTTTCAATAGGCGCGTCAATATCAATGTCAGTGTATACTTTCCAATGATTTGCTTTAAGTTTCTCGGCTTTACAATTTTTACAAGACGGCTCTAAAGATTCAATTGTCTTTGAAATTGAACAAGAATTACCAATGATACCAAGTGATATGATCAGAATAATCAAATAAAATTTCATAGCGTTCTATTCTTGAGTTGATCTAAAATTAAAATAAAATATTAAACCAAGTTTATTTGATCAAAGTTGAATTATTAATGCCCATTTTTTGTCCAAAATTTCATCTTACTTTTTCGCAAGAACAACTAAGCAGAGAAATTGTTTTTTTAGGAAGGTTTTTCGTCCAAGATTAATGCTTAATTTAGAGCCTTTATTTGAAAAGTGAAAATAAGGCTCTGTGGTAGAGCCATTTTGGAAAGCCAAATTTTATTTTTACCGCTCAATAAATACCTACTAAACCCGCAGTACGCAAGGAGATATCAAAAAGCAAAAAATTACATTTTTGCTTTTAATATATTGAGAATCAATGATTTTCATATTGCCTTAATACTGTGTTTTTTTATTTAAATACTTTACTATTACCTAT
>JBLFXO010000058.1:0-14360 GCA_047609865.1 Arenicella sp. | reverse complement strand
ATCCCAATTCTGTTCGTCAATTGAAATTCATAGCCAATTCCTATTCTCAAGTCAATTTTATTTACACCTTCTTTAACACCCCAGTTATTATTAACTGTAGTAATACCTTGATCGTGCACTGAGTTTCTATAAGACATATTACTTCTAACTGCAGTCAAGTAATCAACTCCAACATTGGCCTTAATTTTCATCTTAGGTGTAATTCTATAATTTACGTTCAGATTTAGGTTAGTATAGAATAAATCCGTGATTTGAACAAGTCTCCAGAACTGATTAAATCCTCCTTCAATATCATAGCTACTACTTCTATCATTTGCCGTCAAGTTACTTTGCTTAATATGGTGAACCATAATGCTAGTTCCGATTTCAAAGTTTCTGAAGTCACCGGCTGGTGAAAAAGAATATTCAGCTCCAATTGAATTTCTCAAAGAGAATTTGTTTTGAGCTGACGACCATTGATTCCCTATTCCTGACATTGCTAGCAGAGCAAAATTGTGAATTCCTCTAGGATTGTCTTCTCCTTTATAAATTTCTAACTCAGGCATAGCGAAAGTTCTCCCTTGATAAAAATCAATATTATCAACATCTCTTCCCACTTCGTTTAGGTTCTCAATTGGCAACTCCTTATATGCAATAGGACTTAATGTTGGTAACTCTAAAGTGATCACTGGGTTTTTAATTTGAGTGATTCCGTTATTGCGAGGATTGTTATTACCTAAATTATTATTGGCAAGTGTATTTTGACCTTGACCCTTGTTTATAGATGGATTCCCCTTATTAGTAATTAGGTTGTTATTGTTATGAGCATTTCCATTTATATTATTGGCATCCGCAATATTATTGTCGGCATCCATGTTGTCAGCCAAGTTATTATCATTGATTGCTAAATTCGTATTCACCTCAGAGTTAGGAGTAGAATTCAACTGAGCGATTCTTTCGTTCTTATTAATTTCTCCTGTTCCGGCTAAATGTCCTTCAATTCCAGCTGGAATATTAGCATCAAATCCAATTAAATTTCCAAGAAGCGAAATCATAATTAAACCGGCAGCAACTGCTGTCCATCCAATGAAGAATCCTTTTCTATCTGATTTATCTAATAATTTTTTAGCCTCACTCCAATAAGCAGATTGATAATCGTAATGAAGACCTTCGTTTTGAAGAGCTTGATCGGCAGCACCCCAATACTGAGGTGCATAATCTACAACTGTTGCGGCTGCGGCGGCTTGAAAAGCTTCATCCATTTCTAGATGTGCTTCACTCGCTTTAAATTGCTCGTAAAAAGAAGGGTCGTATTTAACAGCGATATCCGAGGAAGCATCTACAAATGCAGCATCCATAAACATGTCCTCTATACCTTCACCAGGCACAAAAGCAGGAGCAGCAACGGCACCAAGTGCAGCAGCTCTAAAGGCATCATCAAGATTTGCATCATTTAATTTTGCTTCAGCATCTTTCCAAAAACTAGCATTGTAGACTGCTTTAGTCTCACCGCTTGCTTTCTTAAAAGCGTCATCCATATGTTTATTCTCTTCACTCATCTTCTACGTCCACTCGTAAGAATCTTCTGATTTCCTTAATTTGTAAACCATCTCACGTAATAATTTTCTTGCGTTAGAAAGGTGCCATTTTGATGTTCCGTCTGATATCCCAAGTTTTCCACCAATTTCTTTGTGTGAATAACCATCAATCACATATAAGTTGAATACCTTTCTTGAAACTTCAGGTAATCGCTTAAGCAATCCCATCAATACATCCATCTCTAACTTAGACCAAACGCTATTTTCAACAGAAAGGCCATGTATTTCTAATTCTCTATCAGTTTCTTTTTGATCAACCAATTTCAAATAATTCTTATTTTTTCTGAACTCATCAATAATCGAATTCATTGCTATCCTCCTCACCCAGGCTTCAAAAGGAGTCCCTTCTTTCAGCTTATCCAAATTCTTACAAATCTTAACAAAGGCAAGGTTGAGAACATTTCTTGCATCCTCTTCATTCTTATGATAACGCATGCAAGTGGGCATTAATTTCACGTAGCACCATTCATAGAGCTTTTCTTGGGCTCTTCGGTCGTTTTTGCGACAGGCTTCTATTATTTTCGCTTCGTCAAACATAGATTCGGTTTTGGGTAAAAATGACCGACTTCCTAAGATGGAAATCGGTCTGAATAAGTAGTTCTATTCACTTTACTGCGGTAAACCCAAAAACCACAATAAACATTTCAATAATACAAACGAATATAATTAACTTAGGGTTGGAAAAAAAACCACTTTTTTTAAAATGTTAAAATTGTTCTTGCTCAGACACGGTAAAGCTTGCGCCCCTAAAGTGGACCAAAAAGACTATGACCGACCGCTAAACAAAAAAGGTTTAGCACAAATTAATCAAATTGGATTTCAACTGAAAAACAACGATACCAAAGGGTTTGAACTAATATTCTCTTCGGCTAAAAGAACATCAGAGACTGCCGTTATATTAAATCATCATTTGCATTTCTCAAGTATTTCGGATGACGAATCTTTGTATTTAGCCTCTGAAGAATTAATCTTAAAACATCTGATGTTTAATGCTAAGGAGGCCTCTGTTGTCTTTGTTGGACACAATTTTGGGATTTCAAACTTAGCTTCTCAGCTTTCCGGAAAGTCTATATCTATGTCCACAGGTATGTTAATTGAATTCGAATTTGATATTGATGACTGGAAGACGCTGAAGAATGCAAAAGGCAGAATTGTCCACTCAATTACACCAAACGTCTTTATACCATGAAGAAAGAAAAGGTAGATAAGATCATTTTGGGTATTGACCCGGGAACTACAATCATGGGCTATGGATTGATTCACGTGAAAGGAACTGAAATACGATTGATTAATTATGGAATCATTCAGTTAAGCAAACTGAAGACACATCCAGACAAGCTTAAAAAAATATTTGAGCGTGTTGACGAAATCATAAAGGAGTATAAGCCTGATGAAATGGCAATTGAAGCACCTTTCTTTGGAAAGAATGTTCAGTCCATGTTAAAGCTTGGGAGAGCTCAAGGAGTGGCAATCGCAGCCGCTTTGAATCGAAACTTACCTTTTGAAGAGTATTCTCCTAAAAAGATTAAACAATCAATCACAGGCTCTGGAAACTCTTCAAAAGAGCAAGTAGCTCATATGCTGATGCGTTTATTAGATATCAAAGAAATGCCAAAATATTTAGATGCCACTGATGGGCTTGCGGCCGCTTTATGCCATCACTTTCAAGGTGGGGTTGGTGAACACAACAAATCAAAGTCAGGCAGCTGGAAAGCTTTTATGAGTGATAACCCAAATAGGGTAAAAAAGAACTAGGCGTTTGCCAAGTCATTTGCGATAGATTCTAATTCTTCTTGTGTAAGATTGAGCTTAGGGCTATGAAAGTTCATGTCTGTCTCTTTATTAATCGGAATGAGGTGAATGTGTGCATGCGGAACTTCTAATCCAATTACGGTCATCCCTACTCTATTACAAGGAAATACTTTCTGAATCTTCTTTGAGATAGTTTTTGAAAATAAAATCATTTCAGCCAAAAGCTCATCTTCTAAATCAAAAATGTCGTCAATCTCTTTTTTAGGAACGACTAAGGTGTGTCCTTTCTGCAAGGGAGCAATATCTAAAAAGGCCAAGAACTTATCATTCTCAGCCACTTTATGAGCAGGGATATCTCCATTAATAATTTTTGTGAAAATGCTAGGCATTATCTAGAGATATCCATTATTTCAAATTGCATAACGCCATTTGGAACTTCGATATCAGCAATATCTCCCACTTCTTTTCCCAGAAGACCTCTCCCAATAGGAGAATCAATCGAGATTTTCTTTTCTTTTAGATCAGCTTCATTCTCTGCTACGAGCGTATAAAGTAATTCCATCCCGTTTTTAACATTCTTGATTTTAACTTTCGATAAAATGAGAACCTTAGAATCGTCTAATTGCGACTCATCAATAAGTCTAGCATTAGCAACTACATTACTCAAATGAACTATCCTAGTTTCTAGAAGTCCTTGTGCATCCTTGGCAGCATCATACTCTGCATTCTCAGATAAATCTCCTTTATCTATTGCCTCTCCAATTTGTTGAGAAATCTTTGGACGTTCGACATTAGTTAATTGTTTTAACTCATCTTTCAACTTCTTAAGTCCTTCTTCAGTATAATAGCTTAATTCTGACATTCTTCATGTATTATAAAAACAAACACGAGCCTCAGCTAGCTGAGACTCGTGTCTTAAAAGTATGAATTTTTTTTTATTTAATCTCTATTGTTAATCCGATTGTGTGGATTCCTGAAAAAGGATTAGCATGTCTGTAAGCATACTGAACACCTAATCTATTCTTATTCTTTCCTACAATGGCATCAACTGAAACACCTGCAGATAATCCACTTAGTGCTGATAACCTACCAGTCAAAGAAAATTCTTTTGAAAAGATTCCTTTCTCGTAAACATATCCACCCATAAGGTTAAACGCTGCTTTCTCTAGCTCCATTCCGTAATTTACTCCCAATCTGAACTGATCATTTGAGAATGAATTCGCAGAGAACGCCAAAGCTGCAGTTAACTTTTGAGTATCTGTAAAGTTGAAATCATAAGATCCACCAATATTTAATGTTGACGGCATTTCGAAGTCAGCTGAACGTTGTTCTAAAGTTGCTAATCCACCAGTGTTAGGGTACATTACTTGAATAGCAAGACCATCACCCTTAAAGTTCATTGTTGGCCCGATATTTTTTAATGTAATACCGAACTTCATTTGATCTTCTTCACCTGTTACATATCTAATTCCTGCGTCAATTGCGACAGCAGTTCCTTTGATATTAGCAATAGACTCATTGATTACTTTCAAGTTGATTCCACCATAAATTGAATTAGTAAACTCTCTAGCATACCCAACGTTGAAGTTAGAGTATGTTGGAGAAAAAGTACCAATCCCACCTTCAGGTAGGTCAGTTGTAGTGATATCAATGTCACCAAATGTCATAGCCATTACCGTAACCGAGATTACGGAATTTTCAGACACCCTTTGCGCTATTCCAGCAGAGTTGATTGCAATACCTGCTCCACCTAACCAGTTTGTTCTATCAAATCTGATTTGAGTTTTGTCAGTAAATGCTAAACCAGCAATGTTTGTATAAACAGCATCCAATCCTGTTCCACATGCAACACTTGCATCTCCCCATGCCGCTGAACGCGCCCAAGGATTAATTAACAATTCTGAAGCACCTGCAGAACCTACACGATCGCCATTCCCAGCAAAAGCTGGAGCAGAAAGCATAACTGTAGCAGCTCCTAAAATTGAATTCTTTATTACTCTATTTAATTTCATAATTCGAATAATTTCAATGTGATTAATCAAGTTTTGTTTATAGGTTATCAAGATCTGGTGGTCTTAATGCTCCATACCACTTGATTATTCGTTCTTGTTCTAAAGCCGTTGCTCCGGCACCATCTACAGGCACTTTGATATGGATGATGTACAATCCACCAGCAATTGGAATACTCTTATGATTCTTTAAATCCCATTCAATAGAAGTCATAGGATCATCTTTATTAAAGACCCTCACTAATGCTCCTTGCATGTTGAAAATAGTAACTGTACATCTCTCTGGTAAGTTTACAATTTTCACTCTATTATCTAGTTTCGAATTTTCATATTCGCTATAAGCGTAATAAGGATTCGGAACAATGTTGATTCTGTCAAGAACAGATTCTAAGAGAGCACCATCAAGTGTAATTGTTGGCTGGTCAATTTCGAATCTATATAAAGGGAAACCACCATTTTCACTTGAAGTTACATTTTCTTCATAAGGTTTCTTTATTCTTAAATTTACCTCAACGTCAGTTGCCATCAATTCAGCTCCAGGAATAACCGTTGGTTCCAATACCCAGAAACATGATCTCCAAGCATTGTAGAAGTTCTGATTTCTAGTGCCTGTAGGCTGACTTACGTCAAATTTCTCAGCCAACCAGTTTCCACCATCATAAGAAGGACAGTCAGAACCATCTACGTCTTCACCGAATACATATACATAGTGCATTCCGCCAAATAAAGGATTACCCACTTGATCAGCAAAGTTTGATGTTGGATTCCAAATCATATCTGCTCCATTATCTCCTAGCAACCATGAATTCTCAGAGAAAACCATGTTAAGACGTTTCCCAGTGTTCACATCCATTGCATAACCTGGGAACCATCCCATTCCAGTAGTTCCTGAAGCATCAGGGTTACCATCTTTATCAACAGAATTATCACTTCTCATATGAAGAATATCATCTCCATGTTCTGTTTGAGATTCGTTATCATTGATCTCAATTACTGGACATCTTGTCCAAAGACCTCTGTCTTCAGTAATAATGACATCAACGTCATGTAACTCAGGGAAACATGCTTTAGAAATAGCAGTTTGAGCCAATCCAAACCAAGATTGATTTGCATCTTTCCAGTGAGTCGTAGGGTTCTCACCAGGGAAACCGAATGGCATTCCATAAGTACCAACACCAACTCTGTTAAATGGAGCAACTGTTCCGCTCAATAATTTTTCATACTTCTGATCTTCATCTAATGAATTATCATAGTAGTGACAAGCATCATATATCCAGTCATTTGGATCACAATCAACCTCTGGATCGAAAGGGTTCGGTTGATTATTGTTTCCAGATCTAATCCAGTTAGTAGGATAGTTACCATCATTGTCAGGTACACCAGCTAACCATGCTTTAGATGAATCCGTATAAGATATAGTTGCATCAATTGGCTCTGTATATAAGGTCGCACAACTTCCAGTTCCGATATAGAACTCTTGGTTAACATTCACTGAAATTCCCCAATCTAAAATCAATTGCTCATTTCTTGTACCAACTACATAGTCAGAGAATACAGTATCATTCTGTGCTGCTCCATTTTCATCAGTATAAGCTCTTGCAAGCCACCATGTTGATTCGTTAACAGAAGAAGAATCTTTCTGGAAACCTAAATCATAAGTACCACCAGCTAAATTCAAAGGATCAATTACTTTAACATCAATTGGTCCCGATCCACTTGCATACACAGGTGAAGCATCTAATGAATATAATACAACATCAGTTCTATAAGTAGAATCTAAGTGTAAGAAGTTTCCACCGTTACCAACACCTTCAATCTGCGTGATTTTAGGTTGAAAACCATAAGATGTAGTAAATACCGTTCCGTCAGCCTCAGGTGCAGGATCATGAGGAATACCAATTTCAGCCTCTATTCCTTGACCTGTTCCTGAGATACGAGATCTTAGGTATGGCAATTTCTGACCATCTAAGAAATCAGGATCATTAGGATCGTAATTCTTAAAGTTGTTATAAGCATAAGCTACGGCAATATAATAGTACTTCTTATGATTGATTAAAGCACTTGAACCTGTAGCAAATAAATCAGTCTTAATTGAGAATGAGTGTCTAATTCCTTCGTCATCACCATCTACCATAACAGTTGGAATAGTAATATCAAGTTCTTCATCATACTCATAGTTCACTAAAGTAGTAACTCCGTTTTGCACATCACACTGACCTACTAAACGCGCCTTTTCAATATCATCTAAATCTGCTACTGATGCATCAGAGTTAGCCATTTGATAAACTTGGTATCCTTCAAATCTGAATGTATCGTCATAATAGATTCCGAGGTTAGCTAAATCATCTGGAGTAACGATATTAATTTTATCTTCCTCAAACCATGTTTGCTCATCAAAACCAGCAGGCTCAGTTAAATATAGAATCAATTCGTTTTCCATTTCTTGAATAGTCAATAATGGAGCAACAGGTGGTTCAACTAATTCGAAACAGTTATCAAACAAAGCTTGTGCTTTTGAATCCGCAGATTTCATTGATCTTACCGAAGCTTCTAAATCAGTTTCAGAAGTATTTCTTCCGTAAACTACACCTACTGTAATATTATTTACTGCACCTGGAACCAATGTAAATGGACCTGCAGATTGCAAGAAACGTCTATCTCCGAATGGATTTCCAACAGAAATCTCCGACCAGTCTTCACCTGGATCAACACCACCGGTTCCCCAGAAGTTTCCATCAGATTCACCTGGGAACATAAAGTCAGTTGGTAAAGAAGAACCAGTATTAAATCCGTTTCCTCCGTAAGTCATTTGCTGACCATTTTGCCAAATACCTTGTAGGTATCTGTAGTAATCAGTTGCATTGTTTGGATCACCAGTTGGTCCACCACCGATATTATGATAAACGAATCTTCTCATTCCGAAACGCTCATTATCTACAACACCATCACCGTAACCAATTCCGTTTAAAGCTTCACCAGCTCCGATACCGAATGCGTTATCTTCTCCGTCATTATCTTGATAAGGACCTTCAAAGAAATCAACTCCAATTGCTGGAGGAGATGCACCGTAAGGATCTTGACCACCTTGACCGTTGTCAGTTGACTCACCGTTATAGGCAAATCCTAAACCTCTTCCTACATCACAACCAACGAAATCATTGTTTGCTTGTCCGATATCTGGATCAACCCATTGTCCGAAGTATGTGTTTTGTAATGTTTGAGTACCACGGTTAATTAACTCGTAGTTATAGAACGTCATGTCGTTAATAGCATCATCAGTTGCAAATGCAAATGCCTGTGCTCTAACTTCCATTCCGATTGGATCACCACCAGTTTCGGTGTGAATGTTTCCTTTATCATTAAATACCCACCAGTGAGTTTCATCACCAAATAGAGTTACTCTACGATCATTTCTACAATCAACTTCATCTTCGATATCATACCAAGGGTAATCACCGTCATTGATTGGATCATAAACACCGTTAGCAGGATTTGCTTCGGTTTCATTATCATAGAAAGGAGCTAAATAGAAATCTTGTCCTAATGAAGGATCTCCATGTGCAGGCCAGTTGATGATTCTATCTATAATTTCGTCAGATGGTTGCTCAACACCTTCACAATCAGATTCATCTTCAAAAATTCCTTGATCACAATTCCACCAAGAAATAAAGTTTTGAACTTCTGCTTTTCTGATAGTATAAAATCTATCATACTTTAAACACTCAGAAGGAGTAATCTCAGCAGCTCCATAATCTCTGAAAAGTTGAGTTTCAGCTGTTTGCGGTGAAAACGGATCGTAATTACCTGTTCCTGCTATTAAATCACCTAAAGGACCAGCCCAAAAGTCATTTCCTTGACGGAACATGTGTGCAGCCAATTTCAATTGACCGTTTACATCTTCTCCACCCATCCAAAGTGCACCTGAATAAAGTACAAATTTGTTTGAATTTTTTGGCACCTCATAAGAGGCAGAGCCATTTGCTCTGTCTTGCCAAAGTGAACCACCTGTTTCAACTAATGATCTAACATTGTTGAACTCCATAAACAAACGTTCGTTTGAAGGAGAACAGTTGGCCGCTCTAGAGTCAGATGGCGGTAAGTTATCGGGACCGTGATGATTGAAGTTCTTGTATGCAAACGAAGAACTCGCAATTCCCAATACTAAAATGTTTAAAATTACCTTTTTCATAATTTTCTCTTTGGATTCTTAACTACTCAATTACTAATTAAAAATCAAATTTTACACCTAGTCTAATCGTTCTTGGAATACCAAAGTTGTTTGGATTAACAACTTTAAGGCTATAGTAATCTCTGAAAGATTGCTCATCCAATTGATTTTGGATAGAAGCTTGATATTGTGATGCTGCTAAATATCCATCATCTCCAGGAGTACCTGTTGATCTGTAAACATTTAACGTATTAATGATATTGAAGATGTTAGTTACACGAACATAAACATTCAAGTAAGCTGCTTTCTTTTTGTCTTCATCTTTTCCGAACTCTAAACCGAAGTTTCTATCCAATTGAAGATCCATTCTATACTGCCAAGGTTTTCTTGAACCATTTAATGTACCATCTAATTGAGATGAGTTAGGAGTTAATAAAGCATCTCCAACAGGAATCTTAAGACCTGAATAAGGAGTTCCAGAACCAATGTTCGTTACAACGTTTAAACCAGTGCTTCCGAATACTTCGAATTCTCCAATTTTAGGACCTTTGTAATCTGTTCCACTTCCATATCTGTAATCAAATACGATATTGAAACCGTGTCTTTGATCATAAGAATAAGGGAAGATAGTTCTCAAGTTAGGCTCTCCTGAATTCACAAGACCTAAAGCTGAAGTAGCATCTGAACCTGTTCCGTTAGCAAACTGTAAAGTATATGCTGCAGTCATTCTCACATTTCCTGTTCTTCTTAAGTCATAAGATATTGTAACACCTTTAACTGTTCCAAAATCTCTGTTACCATAAGAACGGTAAGTATTTGGATAAGCTTGGAATACATTCACTAATTGTACTTGATCTCTTTGCTCTTTATAGAAAGCTGAAATTTTCAAAGATGAAGTTTTAGAAAGTACTTGTTGGAATCCGATCTCGTAATCAATTGTTCTTTCCGGTTTCAAGTCAGGATTGTTAACGATAACGTTTCTGTCTTGCATGTATTGAAAATCAATAGGATCAAATCTGTTACCAGTTGTTGGTCTCTTAGTTAAGATATCATAATGAGCAAAGAATGAAGCTTCATCTGAAATCGGGAAAGAGAATGCAACTCTAGGCATAACGTTCACTTGTGGCTTGTAATCTGTAAAAGATGCAGCCGTAGGAGAAGTTAATGATGGATCTTGTAAGTAAGGAGCAATTCCTTTTGAACCTTCTAATATAGATGGATCAGCTACCTCAACACCTGCAGCGTCATACCAAGTATCACCATCTCTATATCCTAAGATTGCATTTACATTATTAACATCATTTACATAAACAACATAGTCATCTCCCATATTACCTGGGTGAACACCTAAATCAGTTACTTCACCAACTGTCTTAGCATTGTATAATAAATACTTGTCTTTTAATACTGGTTGGTTGGCATCAAATACATCAACACGAACACCTACATTGAAGATGATATCGTCAAATGCAAACTTGTCCATTACATAACCAGCCATATAAATTGGTTGAAACGCACCAATGTGTCTTCTGAAGTTTCCGTTTTCATCATACTCAGTAAAGTAATCATTGATATCAGTGTTACCACTTACTTTTTGACCGGTGTGATCATAACCATACCAAGTAAATAATGTTCCACCTGAGTTTAATAACTCATCAGCGTTGAACATGTCAACAGTAAAGAAATCTGGATTTAATGCATCTACATCTACGAAATCAGTTCCGTCAGTTGCTAATCCTAATTTTTGTCTTACGTTATAATCAAAGAAGTATTGAGCATCATCACCTTCTTGTCCAGCATAAGTACCTTCTGAAGCATTCAATCTGTCGTAAGTGACTCTTGGGTAAGTTCCATAATAATCAAACGTAGTTCCAGCAGCAGACTTATCAAGCTCAAGAATGTGGTTATTCATGTACTGACGAGCAGTTGCCCAGATACCGTTGTGACCAGCACCTCCACCAACAGGGTTAGGTGAACCACCATAGTTTCTATCCCATCTTTGTTCGTACTCAAATCCTAAAGAAATTGAGTGGTCATTCAAGTTAATTGAACCAGAACCTGTAATACGGAATTGATCTTCTTGGTTGTAACCATAGAAGTTATAAGGTGTACCTAAGTTATTCCAGATACCATAAACTGACTGTGGCAAATCTCCGTTTCTTAATGCTCCACCTTGTTGAATTTGGAATAAGTTCTCATAGTTCCCTTCAGTTTGACCAGCATAAATTTGATAGTACTGAGAAGTAATAGCTGAGAAAGCCTCATTAGTCGTAGAAGGAGTATAATAAACAACTGTATCATTAAATCCGTTGTGAATTAATGAATCACCAGCTTGATTAAATTCATAAGTTGTTTCTCTTTCAGTTTGAAAAGTACCAACGTGTCCGTAATTAAATATTCTATCTTGGTGACGAACATCTTCTGCTTTTCCATGATTTTGAGAATAATCAACCATGATTGAATAGTTCGCAGATTTAATTTTCGAAGTAGAACCTTCTTCATTATTGTTAAAACGTTGTGTGAATCGACCATAAACTCTCCAGTCAAGATTAGTAGACTGACCGAAGTTATCAAAGTTCATTAAAGAACCATTGTAGTCATAATTCATTCCTTGATTCCAAGCGAAAGAACCACCAAAAGTTAAGTTAATATTAGGACCTGCGTTCACATCAATTTTACCTGCAGCTGAAGCCGATCTATCTCTAGCATTCATTCTCCATTTAACTTGTTCGAAGTCTGAATTTGCTTCATCTAAGAAATCAGCTCTTAAGAATTCTGCATTATAATATGTTCCTTGACCTAATCCAGTTGGACGTAAAGGATTAGCAATAAGGGAATCTCTAGCATCTTTCTTAATTCTATACGCTCCACCATTTGCAGATGGACGACCATCTAATACATCTGTGAAGTTTGCTGAAAGAAAGAATCCTAAAATTGGCTTAGTCTTTTTACCTGTAGAATCTTTCTTCATCAATAATGGACCAGAAATCATTCCTTCTAATAGGTTGTAAGCATAGTTATCCATCCCGAATACTTTACCATCATAACCTAAAGGATCATCTCCGTTAAAATAGAAACCAGAAGTTACACCTTCAAAAGAACCGAAGTATCTAGAAGAAGGTCCCCTTGTAGTAATAGAAATAATACCACCAGTTAAATCTCCATAGTTTGCTGGCACACCACCAGTAATAACGGCAACCTCTTGAATTGCAGATTTAGGTAATGAAGAAGAACCCCTTACTTTGATTCCATCAATATAGTAATATGTAGCATCAGATCTTGTCCCTCTAATAGAAAGACCGCTCTCCCCTTCAGTAGAATATACACCACCTACTGTTTGTGCAATACCTGTCGCGGAACGAGTCGGCATTTTTGAAATATCATCTCTTGTTACAACCGCACCAGATGCTCCGCCGCCATTATCAATAAGAGGTACTTCATAGTGAATCACTTCAACCACATCCAACATTTCTGCTGAATTACCCATTTGAAGATTATTCAACAATGTCAATCTATCAGAATTCACAATAACACCTTCTTGTCTGATTGGCTGATAACCAACAAATCTAGCTTCAACATCATACTCCCCAGGAAGCATAGCTGAAATTCGAAACTTTCCATCAAAGTCGGTAGAAGCAAATCCCTTCTGCTGTCCGTCTTGCATTACAACAACTTTAACGAACGGAAGCGGATCTCCACTTTCTTTATCAGTGACTGTTCCTTTTATAGAACCAGTACCGGTTTGTGCATAGGCGAAACCTGCCGTGAATAGAATGGCGGTTAATAAAAATCTTAGGTTAGTAAGCATAGTAAAGTGTATTTGTTAAAATATCTTAAAATACAATAGCGCGCTAATGTAATTATTAATTCTTGAACGCGTTAATAAAAATTAACAAAATTGTATTCAAAAGATTCAACTACAAACTTACTTTAGATGAATTGGTTTAAAAAGAAAAATAGACTTGTTTTTCAGAGAAAATATACAAGTCTATTTTAAAATGCTTTAAGTCAATCGGTTATTCTTCATAGGCTTTCCTCTTTGACGTCTTTTAGAGTTCTTTGCAGCCCGCTTCATTCGCTTCCTGGTCGCCTTATCTTGATTTTTATAAGATTTTTTTCTTGAACGTTTTCCTTGCTTAACTTTTTTCGCTCTGCTATTTGACTTTCCAGACTTTACAGTCTTTGCTCCTTTGTCTTGTGAAAAGGAATCTGCTGGCACTGCCACAAGGCATACAATAATAATGGCTAACTTCGTTATTATAGAAAGAAATCGTTTATTCATGATTCAAATATATTCAAGATTCGTAATTTATTGCTCAATTATTGTGCCTTTCTTATTAACATCTTGTAAAGATGATCAATATCCTTTACCCAACGTTCCCGTTAATTTAACGATAAATTTAGACTTACCGTCATACCAACCATTAAATGCTCCTTCAGGTTGGGCTTATGTGAATGGCGGGTCTCGCGGAATTGTTATTTATAGAAACTTTGATGAATTTGTTGCTCTAGATAGACACTCAACATATAATTGGGAAGACCCTTGTGCAGTTGTGGAAGTTGATGCCGATAATTTTTTCGAATTAGTAGACACTTGCAGTGGATCGAGATATAGCATCATGACCGGAGTTGTATTGGAAGGACCTTCGGTTTGGGCTTTAAAAAGATACAACACTAGTTGGGACGGACAATCAACTGTAAGTATCTGGAACTAAAAAAGGCCTCTTCGAAAACGAAGAGACCTTTTTAATCTGAATTTAGGACTAGGCCTAGTATCTGTAATGCTCAACTTTATATGGTCCTTCTACAGGAACATCAATATAGTCAGCTTGCTCTTGAGACAATACTTCTAAA
>JBLFXO010000057.1:0-14472 GCA_047609865.1 Arenicella sp. | reverse complement strand
ATGTTCCTAAACAATCATCCGTAGCAGTAGGCGCTATTGGAGTTGCTTCAAGACAAGAAGTAAAATCAAGTAAAGAAGTTGAATCCGGAACTGGATCAGTAATGTCAGTTAAAGTTACGTTCTGCACTTGAGTAACTGAGTTTCCAGCACTATCTGCAAACGTCCATGTTACCACCGTCAATCCTTGAGCAACTATTGGCATTGTTACATCTGGAACACCGTTCATAAGACCTAAGCAGTCATCAGTAGCAGTAGGAGGTGTTGGGTTTGAAGAACAAACATCCGTCACATCTGGTAATGTCGCTAAATCAGGAATTGGATCAGTAACATCTCCACCAATCGTTACGTTTTGAGTTTGAGTTACAGAATTACCCGCACTATCTGCAAACGTCCACGTAATAACAGTAGTTCCAACAGTATACATTGGTAATGTAACATCAGCTACACCATTCATTGCACCAATGCAATCATCTACAGCTGTTGGTGGAACAGGATTAGCTGAACAACCATCATTAATATCAGGTAAAGTTGCTAAATCAGGAACCGGAGCATTAAAATCAGTAATTGTAACATTCTGTGTTTGACTGACACTATTTCCAGAGCTATCCGTAAATGTCCATGTAATCACAGTAAGACCTGAAATCATAACTGGTAATGAAACATCAGGAACACCATTCATTATCCCAAGACAATCATCAGTTGCCGTTGGAGCAACAGGGTTGACTGAACAAGGATCAGTTATATCAGTTAAGGTAGCAACATCAAGCACAGGTGCTGTCACATCAGAAATAGTAACATTTTGCGTTTGTGTAACTGAGTTACCAGCGCTATCAGCATAGGTCCAAGTAATAACAGTAAGTCCTCCAACAGTAATTGGAAATGAAACGTCTGGCACTCCATTCATTGCACCAAGGCAATCATCAACTGCAGTAGGAACAGTAGGGGTAACAGAACAAGGGTCTGTCAAATCAGCAAGCGTTGCGTTATCTAGCACTGGTGCGGTTACATCAGTAATGGTAACGTTTTGAGTTTGTGTTGAAATGTTTCCTGAACCATCATCATATGTCCATGTAACGACAGTCAAGCCTTGACCAGTAACAGGTAGTGTTACATCTGGTGTACCGGCAACAACACCTGCACAATTATCATTTGATAAAGGAATAGTAGGGTTTACAGAACAAGGATCTGTAAGATCAGCAAGAGTTGCCAAGACAGCAACTGGTGCAATAGCCTCAACAGTAACAGTTATCTGATCTGTTGAAGGTAAACAAGTACCACTTGCGATTGACCACTCAACAACTGTTGCTGTGCTCGAAGTTAATCCAGTAACCGAAGAATTAGCAGCACCAGGTGTCGCTACAACTCCAGGTCCAGAAACAATTGTCCAAGTTCCAATACCAATTGCCGGAATATTACCTTGCAATACTGTAGAAGTTCCGCAAATATCAACCTGATCTGGACCAGCATCAGCAATCGAAGCTTCTGGGTCTGCAGTAATAACTACCGCGTCAGATGAAGGTGTACAAACACCATTTGAAATTGTCCATGTAAATGTATTTGCGCCAGAACCAAGTCCTGTTAATCCAGAAGCTGGATCAGCAGCAGTAGTTATCGTACCTGTTCCAGTCGTTAATGTCCATAATCCTGAACCAACTGTAGCAGTATTACCTGCTAGGGTTGCTGTTCCTGGATTTACACATACATTTTGAGCTATACCTGCATCCGAAGCAGTAGGAGCTTCGTCTGTAGTAATAATAACATCATCAGTTGATACTGGACAAGTTCCACTAGTAACTGTCCATGTGAAAGTTGTTGGTGTACCAGCTACTAAGCCAGTTACTCCAGAAGTTGCACTAGTTGGTGTCGTTACTGCTCCAGGTCCTGAAGCTACTGTCCAAAGACCAGTTCCAATTGTAGGAGCATTTCCTGCTAAAGACGCAGTGGCAGCACAAACAGTTTGATCTCCACCAGCTGCAGCTGCAGTAGGTTCTGGGTCTGCAGTAATAACTACGGCATCAGTTGAAGGTGTACAAACACCATTTGAAATTGTCCAAGTAAATGTATTTGCACCAGAACCAAGCCCTGTTAATCCAGAAGCTGGATCAGCAGCAGTAGTTATCGTACCTGCTCCAGCAGTTAATGTCCATAACCCTGCACCAACTGTAGCAGTATTAGCTGCTAGGGTTGCTGTCCCAGGGTTTACACATACATCTTGAGGTGTACCTGCATCTGCAGTAGTAGGAGCTGCATCTCTTGAGATAACAATATTATCAGTTGATCCTGTACAAGGTCCGTTTGTTATTGTCCATGTGAAAGTTGTTGGTGAACCAGCTACCAAGCCAGTTACTCCAGAAGTTGCACTTGTAGGTGTCGTTATTGCTCCAGGTCCTGAAGCGACTGTCCAAATACCATTTCCAATTGTAGGAGCATTTCCTGCTAAGGTTGCAGTAGCCGCACAAACTGTTTGGTCTCCGCCAGCTGCAGCTGTAGTTGGAGTTGAAAAAACATTAATTACTTGATTAGTTGTACAATATCCAAAAGTATATGTTAGTGTATAAGACTGTGAAGCACCAGCTGGATTAGGAGCTGTAAAAGTTGTTCCAGCAACACCCGTTCCTGAAAATGACCCAACATCACCAGAATTTAGTTGAGGAACACCTACAACCGTTGCAGGTGTCGCTGTTAAAGCTCGCGTATCTCCTTGGCACATATCAACAGCTGAAGAAGTAATTACCAGGTTATTGTTTTGTCTAACTCCCACTGTTATCGAAGATGATCCACCAGGTAGACAATTAAATTGTCTAACATCTGCTCTGACATAATCAGTAAATGTTGGCACAAAATCTATTGATGACGCCGTACCTGCACATATTGGCCCATTGTCATCATTATATCCAAAAGTAGTAGCGGTTGTATTACCTTGATATAACATGATTTGAGTATCAATAGGGGAACCACACGTTGAAATCGAATAACTACCACCCAGCAAAACTGGCATTCGAAAATATTCACCTGGGCTATAAGGGTTCACATTATTGAATATCCCGCATCCTGCATTTGGCAATATTTCACCAAAGTAAAAATTACTTCTGGGAGTACATTGAGCATCAGCTGCTTTCACTCCCAAAAAGAGAGCACAACTTAGTGCTAAAACATTCAAAAAATTAAAATTTTTCATACTTAGTAGTTATAGTGTAAGACATTTCCGTCCCATTCAATGGAGCGAAGATAAGATAAAAAAATTCAAACGTATAAATGGAAGAAGCAATTTCAGTCCTTATTTTCAAACGTTTAATATTAACACCAGCGAATACTCACTAAAAAAATGTTAGCCCTAATGAATTCAGTACTTACTTACATAAAAGGTTTCATGCACAGAATCGAACCTCAACACAAAAGGTAGATGCTCTGCCTCAACTAAAAGAAGTCTAAACGGACTGAGATTTCTAATATAGAATGGATAAGACATTGAACTAATCATCCTACCTATTATACTGGCTTTTTCATAATCGAATGATTCTCTTGAACTAGGAAGTGATTTTGTTATTTTATTCCCAAATCGATAAGCGACCGTATGAATTGGTGCTAGCACAAATAGGTCCTGTATTAAATTCTCGGATAAAGATCTATCTTCTTTCGACATCTTATTATAAGTCGAGCGTCTAAAGAACATAAATTCTGAACTCACTCTTCCTTTCTTGCCGCCGTACTTCGAAAACAGATGTGGATTCCACCTATAGGGTGCAGTATTTAGTTTTGAGTAGTTGTTTTTGTTCACATCCTCATCAATACCGTTAATCCAATCAACTTGATGAAAACCATTAAATATTTTTGGTAATTGGTCAAGAGCTCGAGACTCAAAGCTGGAGCCTTGAGCACACCAAGTCATAATTTCATTTGAACATTGATCAAGCCCTAAGTGTAGAAAATCATCATTCACCCTTCCGCCTAAACTTCTAATATTAAGGTGTTGAAACCTTAACTGAGCGATCTCAGTTATTGATCTGACATCCTTTTCAGGACAAAAAAGAATGCATTCAATCGGACCCGAATAATCTACGGACCCAAGAGTCTTAGCAAGCGCACTTTTATCCAGATTAAGAACAACAATTACAATGCTGATTGATAGTATTCCATTAACCCCTTGCTCTCTGTTTGCAATAGTCATTGAGTGATGAGGCAGCAGACTAGCTTCCTTTTCTTCAACATCTTTCAATAAAAATAAGCCTACCCCATTACCATCAATATCATTGACGACATTCATAAACAAGGGTCTCATCTTTGTAGAGAACTGCATGACTGAACTAAGGCCAGATCTTGTGGTCAACAAGTATTGAGATTTAATTGTACTCAGGTTTTTTCGACCATATAAATCCACTTCAAAGTCATACTCTCTCAGTTTAGCAGCATGATGCTTTAATGAGGCTGTTGTTAATTCAAAATACTCATCATATACGGCCTTAGAATTCTTAAATTGCTGAAAATTCAAACTCTTATCGGCACCAGATAATTCAACTTGATACAGATCTTTAGTTGTTGCATTTGTGCCAGGATCCTCAAAATTTGTAGTAAATGATTTCTGTGGATAAACAAAGTATTTATCCTGGTCAATCAAATAGCTAATAAACATTTTTTTCCAGGAGTGTTGACCCCAAGACTTTATGTAACCAGGCAGATTTAGTAATGTTTTCTCTGTTGAGGAGGATAACCAATCTCTGAAACCTAACCAATGTTCTTGGGTCCATGCTTGTCCCCATGAAGAAGCTATTTTCATGAAATAGACATCCGAATCGTCATCAATTGCACTAAACGGAGCGCCACAACTTTCAGCAACTTCGTAGCTATACAGAGAAACACCAGCTATACTTTTGTCGCTTCGATAAAACTCAATGCTTTCACAAGCAAATTTGTAAAAATGTTTTCCAACAAATAGGTCATCTTCTAACATTATTATTGCCCCATAATTCTTTGTGAGATCCCCTGCCCGCAGCACATGTTCTTTGAGACCAAGATGTTCGGTTTTGACCTCAACAATCTTTTTACCATGTTTCCATTCAAAATCATTTGCCAAATCGACAACTGCGCCTGATTCTGACTTATCAATTGAAATATGAAGCATAATGTCTACGCCATTAAATACAGCCTGGTTAATGCTTCGCAATAATCTTTGCAAAGAATCTGGCCTGTCGTAGGCAAGAACAACTATAGCTGGATTATACATCTGAACGCTCTTCATATTCGAATAGACCAGGATACTTCTGCTTCAGCTGACTAATCACTGATTTTCTTTCTATAATCTTTACTTTTTTGCCAGCCTTGGACAATTCAACGGCCAATGCCAATTGTTGAGATTCTTCAATAATATCAATGTCTGGTTTATAAGTCACTTGATTGAATATAATTGGTTCAGATGGGTTTTCGTTTAAAAACTGCTGAAGTTGATAATTTAAATGATTCTTATTCGCTTCATCTGTCGCCTTTGAGAGCAATAAATCAATCTGTTTTCCCTCGGCAACTTTCCCAAGAGCCCTGTTGTCTCGAGGTAAACAAGGACCGCCATACCCAAAACCATATTTCAAAAAGGCATCTCCAATACGAAGGTCTGATCCAACAGCCTTAAGAATCTTATCAGGTTCAGCCCCAAACTCCGTCGCTAAATCACCAATGGCATTAGCGAAGGCGATTTTTGTAGTTAGAAAGCAGTTCACTGACAACTTGCTTATCTCAGCACTTGTGAGTGACATTCTGCTCACAACTTTTAATTCAGGACACATTTTATGATATATGCCTTCTACTCTATCTCCCGCTTCAGTTGAAAGCTCACCAATCAACACTTGATCTGGATATTGCTGATCTTTAATTATATTTCCCTGAGCGATAAACTCGGGATTATATGATACTCTATATTTATGTTTCCCCAATGAGTTCTGCAATTCCTGACAAAAACCAGGCATTGTTGTCGAATTAATTATTAAATCAACCGTTTGCTCTGGTTGAGGAAGTTTTAATAATTTATCTGTAATCTGAAGGATGAATTCGTGACTAAACTTTCCGCTTTCAAGAGAAGGCGTAGGTACACAGATGAAAATTGATTGGACCTTGTTTTCTAGTAAAGAAGTGAGCTCAATTGAAGCCTTAAGGTTTTTAGCTTGTGATAAATACTCTTCAACCAAAGGTTCTTCAACTTCAATTCTTTTGGCATTAATCTCAGCAATTCTTTTGTCAGAGACGTCAACAGCAAACACCTCATAGCCCGCATGCTCTAAATTCAGAGCTAAACAAATCCCTAATCGTCCTACTCCTATAACACCAATCTTCTCCATAAATCTCTATGCCTTGATTTCTTTTAGAATAACATCATTCAAACCCCAATTCTCATCATTAATATCGAAATTGGACTTAGTTTTATTTAACTCCATACCTGCAGACCACACGCTACGCCAATCAAGACAAGGTTTGTTTTCAAAAAAACGTAATTTTTCAAACGGATTTGCGAACTCCCATCCTCCAGTATGAGATATGTGATAGGCACAAGCCTTTTTTGGCAGCAGCACCTGTTCAATGCCTAATGCAGAAGCGGCCATTAATCCCATAGAATCAATATGAATTGAATACATTTCTAATTCAGCATAGCCATCAATTTTAATCCAATCAGATTTACTCATGAGCGTAAAATCTCCACATGCATCAAGGTCTAATCTATGAACTACGGTATCTTTTCCTGCAATGATCCTTTTTAACCAAGATATTGGATAAATCAACGGTGTAAATATCTTATTTCGCATCAAAAAACCATCATCATTCCTGATAATTGGAAACCTTCTATCCTTCCCCAAAACCTTCAATACATTGTTTTTGCAAAAGATTAATTGATTAGCTACGGAACTTTTAGAATCAATATCATTAGGAATATCTGAGCGATTTGCTCTATAAAATTTACCTTCTTCTAATGACCTTTTGGCTAGTATTTCAAATAACTCATCTGAAAAGAGTAAATCAACATTAGTACAAAGAACAAAAGGCGCTTTAGACCTTCTAATCCCTACATTTTTGGCAATCATTTGAAATAAAGGAATCTTATCAGAGTACTGGAACTTAGCATGTTCGTTTTCTGGAACTACTATATATCGAATTCTCAAATAATCTTCTGGAGATGGTTTGGGCAAGACATCAAACAAAAGGTCATCTTCATTTGGAGAGTTCCAATCGACAAAGACTATTTCGGCTGGTAGCTTGTACTTATTACATTGATAAATAAGGCCATTTATAAAAATGGTCATTCGTTTTCGCATATCCCCACCATGATTATCATTCCTTGATGAGACTACGATTGATAAATATAGATCTTCAGACTCATTCATGAGCCTCACTTAATGTTGATGGTCTCTGAGACGATTCAAGCTGAGAAAAGATCCAGGCATATGTTTTACCAATCCCTTCTTTCAAACTAATCTCTGGCTCCCATTGAACCTTTTCTCTAACTAATTTATTGTCTGAGGTTCTCCCATTCACTCCAATCGGACCATCAATATGATTAATTGACCCTTCTTTGTCTGCAATATTCAAAACAACTTTCGCCAGTTGATTTATTGAAACCATTTCTTCTGACCCAATGTTCACCGGGCCAATAAAATCAGATTGCATAAATTTTAAAATCCCATTAATGCAGTCATCAATAAAAAGAAATGATCTGGTTTGACAACCGTCACCCCAAATTTCTATGCTACCACCTGAGTCTAATTGAGCTACTTTTCGACAAATTGCGGCCGGAACCTTTTCTTTACCTGAATTCCAAGCACCTAATGGGCCATAAACATTGTGAAATCTAGCAATGCGAACATCTAGATTATAATTTCTATTGGCTGCCAAATAAATTCGTTCTGAAAACAACTTTTCCCATCCATACTCGCTATCAGGATTAGCTGGATAAGCCGAACTTTCAATGCAGTTGGGGTTATTTGGGTCTAATTGATTTTCAATTGGGTAAATGCAAGCTGAAGAGGAAAAAAACACCTTTCCTATTTTTTGATCTACTGCACATTGCGAAACATTTAAATTAATTTTGGCAGAGTTATTCATCACGTCAAAATCATGGTTCCCGGAGAACAGGTAACCTGCACCACCCATATCCGCAGCTAACTGATAAACTTCATCAAAATCACTCGTAATTAGTTGCTTGCAGAAATTGAAATCTCTCAAATCACCCTGAATGAAATCATCTGCCATAGTCTCTTCGAATTCTGGCATTTTGATGTCAACTCCTTTCACGAAATACCCATCATTTTTCAACCTCTTCACAAGATGGTGACCAATAAAACCGCCTGCTCCTAAAATGAGTGCTTTCATTTAAATGCTTTTAAAAAACAAAAATATCAAAGTTATCGGGAAACACAACTTTCAATTAGGCTACTAATTTGATTGAGGTATCTTTTTTGATCATATAACTTCAACATTCTTTGAACTCCTTCTTTCCCCAATTCTTTAACAATATCAGGATTCTTCATGAGGTGAATCATCTTCTTGGCCATTTCTTCGACATCACCTTCTTCTATCAGTAATCCGGTTACTTCGTCTTCAACTATCTCAGGTATTCCTGCGTGCTTGGTGGATACTACAGCCAAACCAGAAGCACTTGCTTCCATAATAGATAATGGAGACCCTTCTGAGTCATTCTCAACAGTGCGAATAGAGTGTTGTAAAAAGATGGAAGACTTTGCGAAAATTTGCCTCACCTCTTTTTGATTCAAAACCCCTGCAAAACTAACATTATCCGAAATTCCGAGATTCTGGACCAGCGCTTTACATTTCGTTAAGAGCTCACCATCCCCAATCATTGTTAATTGTGTATTAGGCAACTTTTCAAGTAACATGGCAAAAGCTTTAATCGAATACGTTGGTCCTTTCTTCTCTACAAATCTTCCGCAAGTGACGAAGTTCTGATTTGATTGCTCTTCTCTTTTCAAATTAAAAGAATCGACATCAATACCGTACGGATACAACTTAAGTTTTTCAGAAGGGCAACCCAGATTAAGAAGTTGAATTCGCATGTCCTCCGATACACAAATTATACTTTCTGCAATTTTAAACATCCTCAAATACTCTTTCCCATAAGAATTCAATGCATCATCTCGATAGGCATCAAAGCCATGAAAGTGGACGATTAAGGGTAAATCTAGCTCTTCACAAATGGACATCACCTCTACCCCAGCTGGACCATATTCAGCCAAAACGACTTGAATTCTATTTTGCAAAAAACTCTTTTTCAAATCATTTAAAGGATTCTTAGTTCGTGAATAGAACTTTTTTGGTTTTGCGATTTGCATGAAGCGTACACCGCGATTTAAACTTAGCTCAGATGGTAAATATCCATTGGAATAAAGAAATATTTTGAAAGGCAAGCGTTGAATATGGTTCTGAATGAATGTTTCAGAATATTGATTCTTATTAGTTGATAATATGGCTAGATTAATTTCCACAAGTTTATTCAATTTCTATCTTTCCAAGATACTTTGAAGTTAGAACAATATGTCTTTCTTCAGGAACTAGTGCCGTTTTTTCTAAGTACATTTCAACATGCTCAACGTTTTCTAAACCTACAACTTTAGAGCGCCACAATAGCCAATAATTCTCCAATTTACTTTGTAATAAAGCAGATGACGTCATGTTTTCATTATTTGATAATGATGCGATTTCTTGCTCAAAAGGCCGAATGTTTTCCCAGGCTAAACCTTGTTCTTTAGCAAGCTCTTTGACCGGGATTAATGCCTGTTCTTTATCATAAGCATCCATCCGAATGAGCTCAACGTTCTCTGTGACCACAGCAGAATATGATGGGAATGTTGAAAATGGCCAAGAGCTAATTGAAAATATTCCGAAGCTTAAATTAAAGGTTATAAATACAATGGCAACATAGCTTATTGGATATTTTAGTAAACTCTTTAATTGATGTTCCGTTTTGGTTTGCTTAATCTCATTCTTAGGTTTCAATATTTTTTTCGCCCATCTTTCCCAATTAACATATGAAAAATGGGCATGACGTAACAATGCAAAATCTATGTAAAGAAAGAAACTAGCTGTTAAATGCAGCGTCCATGAGCCTGCAAATGCCAGAGTTCTAGTAAGCGGTTTGATTATCAAAAGAGGGTAAATCACTTCAAACATTATTATAAGGACGCCTCCGATTTTAGCCAATACAGGAAAGTGATCAATTCTAATTGAGCTGATAACATCATAATTTTCTACCCACTCTAATTGTACCTGATGAATTAAATTATCACTTAAAGCCCAATACAATCCAGTATCCCATAACTTATGAAGTCCTGAACAACAGTAGACAATTGCAATTAAAATCCAAAGCAACTTAAACGGCAAGCCAAAGCTGAAATGATGCAGTGAGCCCAAATCTCTTTTTCTAATGTATTTATTGATTAAAAAGTCTATTGATAAAACTTTAGCAGATTGGCTAAAAGCAAGAATCATAGGAATCCAAACAGCCATGTGATGATGACTTATTTTTCCAAAAAAACAAGGCACTCCCCAGAGGTATAGCGCCAAAGGAACATAAATAATAAATGCCCATTTGGTAAACAAACCAACTAAAATGAAAACCGAACACATCATTAAGGCAACACCAGCTCCGTAATAAATTTCAGGCGTGATTGGTATGATATCCACGAGCCACTCTATAAAAGGCAATCCCACTCGACTAGAATGAGGAAGTTCAGCCCATTGAGCAAAATCACCAAAAACTTTATGATAAGCCGTCCCCATTAGAACTACAAAGAATAATATTCTAAATATGGCCAAGTTGTAGGCAGATCCACTTTCAAAAACAAATGCTTTACCTGCTTCAATACATTGAGACCATCTATAGTAAATGAGCAAAGCGAGATGAATTAGAATTAAGCCGATCAGGCCAATAGATAATGTTCTTTGGATCAAATAAAACAACTCAAAATCTTCAATTTGAGATTGAAGTATAAAATAGGTGATTATAAATACTATAAAATATCCCACTAGGATGCTCAAATGCAGAATCAAGCCTTTATAGTAATTCTTAAAATCAAACAATTTTCGTTTGATAGGTAGTTTTCCGAAAAGTTTGGCCGACCTGAGAAATAAGGTTTTAGGAAAACTTCTAAACAACAGCAAGTGACATAATAGAATTGGAGTGACCCACATTGGACTCATAACCATACCTAACAATATCATTACCGGAACCCATTGAATATAAAATTCGTCAAGAAACGAATTCGTAAATTGCTGATACTTTGGATTTGAGCTAACGCTTGTAGTTTTTTTGAACCATATGATCTGGCTAATCCAAAACAACACTAAAATTGGTGTAAAATAAACCACCTCTTTTTGAAGATAATAGCAAAAGCATATGAAGGCGATCAATTCAAGGGGAATGATAAATCGAATTAACCATTTTTCTGTCCGGATTTTTCCAATAGTGGTTACAAAAGTTCTAATATCACTCGCCTGGTCATTCTCAAAATCTTTAATTTGATGATAGAGAATGTTTCTAATTCCAGATATGAATTGCCATCCAGCCAAGAAAATGATAAAAAGCAGAAAGTTTTCGTATTTCTCTCCACCCAATTTAAAAAAGGTCCATGAAGCGAGCAAGGCAGGATTCACATGTGCATATAGAGAATCAGTAATGACACCAAAGACGCCTTTTTCTTTCAGTCGAAACGGCGGAAAAGCGTAGAGCACAAACAAGGCAAACTGAATACCTATTAGTAGCAAAGAAATCTTATCAAAAGGCAGATAAGACCATGGCAGAATGGCCATTGAAATGAAAAATAGAAAAATAGAAATCAGTTTAATTTTCGAAAGGCTAGCTAAGGCATTATCCTTGCCAACAGCAATGTCTTTTTTTATATCAGATAAATCATTTGTAAGATATCCGAAACCTGCAAAACCAATTGTAGTACAAATTGCTGCCAAAAAAGAATAAAAGGCTGTTTCACTATCGAGCTCTGAGGTCAACAAAAAGAAATAAGTAAATCCAATAAGCAATGGAATCTTGAACTGCCAAGGTTTACTCAGCCTGAGTCTTGAAGAGAAAAACTTAAAATAATCAAGTATCATTAAACAAGATTTGATCCTTACAGTGGATATTCTTTGCGGTACGTAATTTACTACTATAATACAAATTAGGGGCCTAATGCATAGATACTAATCATCATTATTAATTAGCCTGGATATATTACTTTTCTATTCAGCACTTGAACAGAATCAGCTGGTTTGACTGAAATATGCTCAATATAAACATCAATTTTTGACGGTAAAGTGTCAGAGAAAACTGATACGATTGATTGAAGTAAGCTCCTTTGGTCATCTAAGTCATTTTCCTCAAAAGCTTGAATTATTTGTTGTTCCATATTTCGATATCTTTCAGGGGTGAAATGCTTTTTTAAGATATCTTTTTCTAAAAAGGATTTTTTTCCTTCTTCATTATCATAAGAATATGAAAGCGTTTTGGTATGATCTGAGACAATTGTATCAAATACTGGATACACTGTTAACGGCCAACTATTCAGTTTTAAAACTCCAAAGCAAAGATTACCAATGATCAAGAATCCAGCAACCAACTTAAGTCCAAGATTTCTTTTCGGAACAAGATCATCTATTGAGGTGCTCTCTAACTTGTTCTTAAGAAAAGGAAATAGGTTCTCCCAATTAATAAAGGAGACATAAGAAATTACTAAAACGACAAAGAATATATTCATAAAAGACCAAGTGCCTAAGTGAAAAATTATCCCGAGAGCTGCTCCCAATAATCTGGTTCTACGGTTGAATATTAACCAAATGAACATTAACTCAAATGCAATGGTATAAAACCCACTGAATTTGTATAAAATAGGATAGAGATCTATTCTAAAAAAAGGCACCCAATCTCCCAACTCATACCATTTCCAATACATCTGGTTTCGAACGTTATCGGTAAACGCCCAATCTAAGCCACTTGTCCATACCTTCCAAAAACCCGGAAAAAAATAGATTAAGCTCATCAGCACCCACATTAACTTAAAGGGGAGTTGATAGTTAAATTGAGCTTTCACTAATGGCTCAGGATTTTTACGTTTTATCCAACTGTCAATTGACCACACATCTGCACAAGGGCTAAAAATCAACAAGGCTGAAAACCATATTATATGTTGATTATGATTGACCTTACCATATAAATTGGGAATAAGGAAAATATACAAAGCAGTGATTACGAATATTGCTATTGCGATCCTTGTTTTAAAGCCAACTAGAGCAAGGATCGAAGACAATCCAAATAAAGCTATTGCAACATATACCAAACCATCAGTAAGTGGAATAATTTGGTAAAACCCGCTGAACAGAGGCAAGTCCACCCTCGCAGACATTGGAAGATGAGAGAACTCTAAAAGGTAGCTTGCCAAGTTTTGAAAAGTAAAGAAGAATCCTATTGAGAAGAATCCGAAAAACACCATTCTAAATATGCTCAGATTATGAGCAGAACCTTTTTCACCAAAAAAAGACTTCCAATGAAACTTAATCCATATGAAAGTAAGACCAATAAAAGCGATTAAGATTGTTCTAGATAAAATTACTTGCCAATAAAAAGTGGTAGACTTATTCCAAGAAAGTGTGATGTAGAAATAAGCTCCAAGCCAGAATAATGCCATTAATAAAAGCAATCTCAAAATGAATTTCGGCTGATTCCATTTTATGATCCTACTTGATATGTTACTTAATAGCCTCACCAATATGTAAATATAAAGAAATCACGTATCACACTTATAAATGCCTTTGTTCTTTTACTATCTTTGTTTATAGTGTTCAAATTCACCTATTAATGTCTGCAACAGCTCCTAATAATATTTACGATTGGAAACCCATCTTAAATCCTGTTTTTAAGGATAAAGACTTGGCGAACAAAATTCATCAAGAAGGATATCAAGTTTGTGACTGGATTTCAGATCATCAACTTTCAGAATTGCAGAACATCTTCAAGGAAGAACACAAGTTGAATGTGGAAGAAGGAGGAATGTTTTATAGCTTATATTCTAAAGACTTGGATTATAGACTAAGAGTTAATGACAGGATTGGAGCTATTTTAAATCCGATTCTGAAAGAGCACTTTAAAGATTACAAAAACGTTGTGAATAGCTTTGTCGTTAAAGCATCTGGCCCTGAAAGTGAATTTTATGTTCATCAGGACACCACTGCTTTAGATGAGTTCAATTATTCTCCTTTGAGCTTGTGGATACCTTTGCAAGATATTGATGCCAACAATGGCGCCCTAGCTGTTATCGAGAAAACTCAATGGTTCTTCTCACCCTACAGGGGAGTCTCATTTGCTTTCCCTTTTAAGAACATCATCAGCACAGTAAGACGTTACCTGAAGCCTGTTTTTATGAAGAAGGGAGAAGCATTAGTTTTTGACCCAAGAATCATCCACAATTCGCTACCCAATAATTCTGGAGAAAA